>JBDUEO010000518.1:0-2766 GCA_040002335.1 Parafilimonas sp.
TAAAAACAGCTTCAGCATTGCCGTAGATTTCAATTAATGTTTTAGCCTGAACACAACCAATATTTGGTACAAGCGTTAGCGCAATTTGGTATAATAAATCATTCATTATTTAGCATTGAAAAGTAAAATGAAAATACGCAATGTTGCTGAATAAAATAACTGCAGAAAAGTAAATGATGCGCAGCGCAATGCCATAATACCGAAAACTCATAACAAAAAAAATCAGCAGAAAATAAAAATTATCTTCTGCTGATTTAAATTAAAGTGCTGAAATTATTTCAATAAAAAAATCACATTTACATTCATCTGAATTTTTATTTTTTTGAAGTCAACATTCATAGCCGGTGCTGCACTATTTGCATCTGCAGCCATTAACGTATTTACTTTGTACATGGGTTGCGGGTAATCGCTGCTTTCATTTGGATCATTTATAATTAATGCCTGTCCAACATTATCACCTAAAGCCGAAGCGAGATATACAGCTTCTTCTTTTGCATTTTTTACAGCCTGCATTTTTAATTCTTTTTTTATTGAATCCAGGTTGCTGTGCGAAGTGCGGCTGATGTAAAAGTTTTGTGTGGCCTGATCATCTAATTTATCAACCAGTTTATCCATATCATCAACCGTTTTTAATTTCACTTCATAAGTAATACCGGCTTTTAAATCAGGATTTTTCTTTTTATTTTTTTGATAATATATATAGTTGCCATCCCAACCGGAATATCCCTGAACCACAACATCTGTATCAGCAATATTCATGCTTTTTGCAGCGGTTAAAAACTGGTCGCGTATAGTTTGAATATCTACTTTATCGCCATTCTTTTTATTGTATTCGCGCAAATCAATATCTACATAAATTTCATCCGGCGTAATTTGAATTTCTGAATGGCCATTTACATTAATCGTGCGTTGTTTAATAGAATTATCATCTGTTTGTGCATGAGCCATCATTAAACTTAAACTTGCGAAAAGCGCTAAAATTATTTTTTTCATTTTTATTGATTTATTTAATTGAAGATGTGATTGTTTTAAGCATTACATAATCATGCCATTCTATTAACAATCGTTTATGAAAAGCTCAAAAGTTTACATGTTCATGAGTTGTATCAGGCATGTGAAGTTGTAAACAAAGCTTTTAATTCTATTGCATCATCGGGCTTCATTTTACCACCAAGAATTAAGCGAATCTGTCTTCTTCTTAAAGCGCCTTCAAACAATAATTTTTGTTCTTCTGTTTCAGGAATAACCGAAGGCACAGGCTTTGGTTTATTATTTGGATCAAGCGCCACAAATGTAAAATAAGCCTCGTTGCTTTCGTAACGGTATTGATGCAAATTATCTTCTCCCCAAACCTTTAAATGTATTTCCATTGAAGTGGTAAAAGCTCTCGTAATATTTGATTCAATGCGCACCACATTGCCCAATTTTATCGGGTTTTTAAAACTAAGATTATCAACGCTCGCAGTCATGCACGGCGCATTACAATGTTTAACCGCAGTAATGCCAGCAGCAATATCCATCCAATACATTAACCTGCCACCCATAAGATTTCCAAAAACATTGGTATCATTGGGCAAAACAATTTCATTCATCACCGTACTGCTTTCACTTACTTTTTTGCTTTCCATTTATAATTTTTGCGCAAATATAATTTTGTTTATGGTGATTATATTTTTTGGTTACAAGCTGCGGTTTTTCAATTAAGCTTCGTTGTGTCACTCCCTTATACTCCATATTTTTATGGCAGCAATTAAAATTTATAAACTTGTTATAAAAAATAAAAGGTTTACAATTTGAAACACAAAATTCTATTCATTTTCTTTTACGTTGCCTGTGTAAGAAACAGGTTGTTTATTGCTGGAATTTGCTCTTAAATAAGCATTGCCGTTATCATAAATAGTTAGGGTAAATTCAGTGTTGTACACTTTGTCTTTTGTTTTTACATTAATAATATAACTGTTTCTTTTACCTTTTGAAGTTGTGTATATAAAATCTGTTGTTGTAAAATTAAAACCCGCATCAGAAGGATTGATTGGAGCTGTATAAGCTCTACCAAAATAAGGCAGGTATGTTTTCAATGTATCACCATTTATCTTAAAAAAATAATCAGGTGTTAATTGCCTTAATCTCCCGCTGCCGGTCGTAATATTTAACGGTACAAATGTGTACTGTTTTGCATCAAGAACTGCTTTTATTGTTTTGGCTGAATCTTGCGCTTGTGTCCGTGCTGCAAATCCTGAAAAACACAATGCTAATAATATATATTTCATAATTAAAATGATTAATACAATTAGAATAAAGTTCTTTAAAAATGTTTAAAAAGATATAGTAAACAAAGTTGTAAAAAAGCGCGATATCAACAATATGTTATTGAGTAAAATGGCCGGTTTATTCTGTCTTATATTTGCACAAAATTTTAAGTATGAATCTTGGATATTTTACTTACTCTATGCCTGTAAATGAACCTGTTTTTAGTTATGCGCCAGGATCACCGGAAAGAAAAAAATTAAAAGAAGTTTTAGCAGAATTAAAGAAAGAAGAGATTGATGTTCCAATGTATATAGGTGCCGATGAAGTACGCACAGGTAATAAGGTTGCTTTACATCCGCCGCATGAAATTGCGCATACGCTTGGTTATTTTCATACGGGTAATGAAACGCATGTAAAGCAAGCAATAGATGCCGGCATGAATGCGAGGGAAGCATGGGTAAATATGCCCTGGGAAGAAAGAGCGCATATTTTTTTAAAGACTGCTGATCTAATGGC
>JBDUEO010000519.1:0-2758 GCA_040002335.1 Parafilimonas sp.
ATTTGCAACCTGGTAAGCAATAATGAAATTGTTGTCATTATCAACACAAACATTAAAAACAAAAGTTGCAGAGCCGGATTTTTTTGTGCTTACCAATACACCAGATTTACCAAAAATACGGGTGCCGTTTGCCGTTAGCAGTTGCGCACGCATATCGTAATTCGCACCGTTCTGGCTGTAAAAAGCTATCCAGGTCTGCCCATCATTTGTGTTGGCAATTTGAATATCGCTGGCATTTTTATTGGCTACCGGCGTGTTGACCAAAGTGTTGCTTGTCCATTGAGCTTTTACAGAAAACGCGGTAATGCAAAACAGGAAAACGAAGTAAACTTTTTTCATGGTGATTATTAATTTTGAAGTGAGCGTGAAGTTATGTATTGATGCATTTAATGATAATGATTATGTATTACAATGCTTTTACAGCTTAAGAATTTTTAAATTTTGATTCTCACCATTAGCTAATTTTATTTTCACGTAGTATAATCCACTGTTGAAAGGACCGATGTTTATTTGTTGGCGATTAACACCTTTATATGCGAGCGAACTATATTCTTTCAACAACATTCCGCTGGCATTTGTAATTACTATTTTACAAGTAGTAACGTTAGATGACGAAAATGATAATGTAACAATATCATGTGCAGGCTGCGGATAGGCTTGAAATGAATTTATCTTTAATGTACTAAAATTTGATTTGCTAAAATCATTTTGGCTGGCAGAGCTTTTAACAGATATGTATTTACTTCCCGATTTTGCAGCTGTGCCGCAATCATTCGTTGGAGTTACGAATACTGCCCCTGGCAAATTTCCCCATCTTACTTTAAGTGTGTCAGTACCTTGTCCGTTAAGAATAGTTACGTCTTCAGGAACTGTCCAGTTATACATAACTTTTTTCTCTAAATAATTTGTATGAAATGTAAGAACACTTTCAGCATTAGTATTAACAGCACCGTCTATCTTAACATTAGAAGGCCTTGCATGTAATGCAAGATAGCCTTCGGAATAACCGCAGCTATTATATGCTGAAAGGCTTAAGCGTCCTTGATAAAAAGAATCCGCTATGCGTAATGTTACAGTTGAATTGTGACCGCCTTTTAATATAGATGTTCGTGGTGGATTAGACCACTTGTAAGCTACTGCCCCGTATGCAGAACCTGTATAAAATAGTGCCTGCAAACCGCAAACTCCACCATCCTGTCCGTTTATATATGGATAAGCGGGTACCTGATTCTCTATTTGTGTTTTACTAAAATCTGTACATCCGTTTTTAAATACACATTTCACCTGATATATATCACTAATATTACCATAGTTTAATGGTTGTGGCTTAAATGAATTATCAAGATTTCCAGATAAATCATACTTATAAACGTAATTGGTGTACCTGTATAAATTCGAATTTTTATCCAAAAAAATCGGCACTCCATAATCAATAGCATTTGCATCATCAGTTCGTCTTGTAACTGTAATGCCATAAGAAGACCCTGGCGCCCACATTAATATTCTACCATAATCTGATATGTAGATATTACCTTTTTTATCAACCTGTATATCATCAGGAACAAACAACTGATTAATTGCAAAACCGGAACCATTACCACCCGCAACAACAGTTCCTTTCTTTGCTCCGGGCAGCCATTTTACTACACGGCTATTTCCATAATCTGCGATGTAAACATTATCGCTGTCATCTACGAAAAGAGATTTTGGATAATTTAATTGATTTAAAGCACTCCCTGTTCCATTGCCACCCGCAACAATAACACCTTTGGTTGAGCCTGGAGTATATTTAAAAACAGCCGGAACCTCTAAATCCAAAACAAATAAATTACCATTTTTATCAAGAGCAACACCATTAGGATATTGCAAATCATCATCTGCCACAATAATGCCTTGTGTAGCACCGGGTGCCCACTTGCTAACTTTACCTCCAGCATTTTCTTCCGCAACGTAAATGTTCCCTGCACTATCAACAGTAACCCCGGAAGGCCCTTCTAAAGAGCCGCTTCCTGAACCACATTGGTTTTTGCCCGCTACTGTAATATAGCTTGTTGCACCAACCTTCCATTCCTGCACTTTGCAGTAATAATAATCTATTACATAAATATTCCCTTCTTTATCAATAAATATATCCGTAGGTATATTTGTTGCCGTGCCGCCTGTTATTTTCCTCCCAATAGTATCAAAGCTTTTAGGAGCCGTTGCCTGTATTGGAATATTATTTTTATACCAAATAATAGTATCCGCTTGTGCACTGGTTGCAGCATACAAAGTATTGCCTGTACAAGTATCACCGGTAATACTTACAGAGCAATTTGTTTGAGCTTCACCTGAAATCGATTTGAATAAAAAAAAGTAGAGTATTAGTTTTCGCATGATCAAGATTTAACTAAAGTTATCAGTTCTCATGCAGAAGCATTTAAAAAATATCAACATTTTATTTATAAAGGTTTTTAGCAAACATTAAATATCAACATTCAATCAATAAATACGAAACAATAATTTTACTGCATAATAGTTTACTATAAAATTGTTTGTTTGAGTGTTGCGCGATTAATATTATTCTTTTTATTACTGATAACTGCTTTGCCTGTTACTGCACAGCTTTCTAATCTGCGCAGCAAAAAAATTCCGGCAACAAATATTGTAAAGTTTGATTCATTAAGTATTGTGCCCACTACTTTTTTTATTGAAGGATATGACACTTCTTATTATGAACTGGATTGGGTAAATGCAACAGTATTATTTAAAAAACAAT
>JBDUEO010000520.1:0-2744 GCA_040002335.1 Parafilimonas sp.
GATTTGAGTAGCGCATTTCAATTGCCAAAGCTCTTTGATAAATCACTTCCTGAAATCCATTGCCAAGCGCCGCATGTACTTTCATCGCTGCGCCAATTATTTTTTCTGTTATGTCTTTATATTTTAATTCTAACATAATGATTCTTCAACAATTCCTAAATTTCTTTTCCTGCTAATCTTATAATCCTTCAAATCCAGGTTCAGACAATTGTCAATGCACTTTGGAATTTCATTTTCATAATGACTTACATAAATCAATGTTTTGTTTGAATGATTACATAATTCGTCAATCAATGAAACAAACTCTTTCGTCTGTTGCTCATCCAAACCCTGGCAAGGCTCATCAAGAATTAATAATGATGGATTTTTTACCAACGCTCTTGCTAACAATGCAAGCCTTTGCTGACTTGTTGAAAGTGTTGATAAACTTTGCTGCGCTTTTGATTCTATATTTAAAAATAATAACCATTGATGAACGATTGCATGTTGCTCTTCGCTTAATTTTTTATATACGCCAATCGTGTCAAAAAAGCCTGATGCGATTGTATTGTAAACTGAAATTGTTTTATCAAAATACCAATGCACTTCAGGTGAAACATAACCAATTTTTTTCTTGATGTCCCAAATGCTTTCACCGCTGCCACGCTTCTTATCAAACAAAAAAAATTTGTTGGAATATGCCTGCGGATGATCGCCGGTTATTAAACTAATTAAAGTTGATTTGCCTGCACCATTTACACCTTTTAGTAACCATCTTTCGCCACTATTAATTTGCCAACTAATGTTTGAAAGAATTTTTTTATTGCCATAAACTACTGAAACATTTTCCAGCCTTACTGCAACATTAAATTCATCTATATTTTTTTGCGATGGAATTTCTCCATTGAATATTGTTTGTTGAATATTGTTTGTTGAATGTTCTTCTTTTAAGCTAAAGCTTTTCAACTTCCCATTTTCCAGTTCTAAAACATTGGTTATACATGATGGAGCATCTCCAACATCTGCAATAATTATTATGGTTGATGCGGCAGATTTTTCATCAATAAGTTTTCTTAAAATTTTCCTGCTGTCAATATCAAGACCTGTAAACGGAGAATCGAATATTAAAACATCAGCATCTTGCAAGAATGCTTTTATTAATTGAAATCTTTTATGCTCGCCGCTTGAAAGATGCAATAAAGAATCATGCTTTTTATGTATTAATTGTAATTGACTTAACAAAGAATCGATAGCAGTTTCGTCATTAGAAATTTTCAATAATTCTTCTTTAACAGTAACTGCATTATTGCTGTCAAAACTGTTATAGCGCTGCTGATAATAAAAATCGTTTGTATTGGAAAGTGTTTTAAAATTATAATGTTGTTCAACAAAAATTATTTTAGGTTGATTGATTTTATAATTGATTGAACCTTTGTAAAAAATTTTATTGGCAAGCGCTTTAGCTAAAGTCGTTTTACCACTTCCTGAATTTCCGGTGATTAATAGATGTTCGTTTTCATTCAAGGCAAAAGAAATATCATTCAGCAACAAATTGTTTTGCTGATTAACGCTTATATTTTTTGCTATGATGGAAGTTTGCGGCATTATTTATTTATGTTCAAGTTCAAACTGCTCTATATCTTTTTTCATGTTTAATAGATAATCAATATCATCATAACCATTCAATAAACAAGTTTTTTTATATTGATTTATATCAAAATTTTCCTGTTCACCGGTTGATATAATTTTTATATATTGTTCTTCAAGATTAATTTCTATCTCAATATTTGCATCTTTCTTAATTGCATCAAACAAAATGCTTAAAAAATCATCACTTATTTGTACAGGCAATAAAAAATTATTGAGCGCATTGTTCTTAAAAATGTCAGCGAAGAAACTGCTCACTACTGCATCAAAACCATAATCTTTAATTGCCCATGCCGCATGTTCGCGGGATGAACCACAACCGAAATTTTTACCGGCAACCAAAATTTTGCCTGTATAAATTTTATTGTTTAAAGCAAAACCTTGCACCGGTTTATTTTCATCATTATTTTCATAACGCCAATCGCGAAAAAGATTTTTGCCAAAGCCTTCTTTGGTGGTTGCTTTTAAAAAACGTGCAGGAATTATCTGGTCTGTATCAATATTTTCCAAATTAATAGGTACAGCCGCAGATTGAATTATTTTTCTTTCTGACTGAAACTTCGCTGTACTTAAGTGTTTCTTCTTTTCGTCTTCTATAGTTGTAATAACACCCATTGTTTTAATTTTATCCTGATAAAATTATTTCTTAATTGTTTTAACTCTAAGCCTTATATAATCTGCGTACCATTTACCATTTTCATAATTTGTTTCTTTAAGAATGGCAACAGCTTTATCAATAATTTTTTCAGTTTTTTCTGCAGGAATATTTTTAAAAAATGACTGACAAAACTGAACGATCCAATTCTTCATTCCATCGTCACCAACTAATTCTGTTGGTCTGTTGAATTGAATAATATTTGAAATAGTAAAACCAGCTTTTTCCAGCATAACTGCTTGCTCTGCAGCAGATGAAAAATAATTTACTTCGATGTTTGTATTCTCTTCAAAGCCTTCATCAATCAAAACTTTTTTAATAGCATTATGAATGCTTTCGATATTATGTTTTGCGCCCATTTCATATACCAATCGTCCGCCGCTTTTCAAACAATCATAGATGCATTGTAAAAGATTTTGCTGATCTTTTATCCAGTGAAATGTTGCGTTAGAAAATGCTGCAT
>JBDUEO010000521.1:0-2742 GCA_040002335.1 Parafilimonas sp.
CTTAATAATTTTGAAAAGAAGAAAACTTTTCAGCGGGCAATATAAAATTAATTATTGTTCATTTAAAAAATATAGTTATCCTGATTATTAAGTTTAATTATTACTTATAACTAAACATTGCTTTTTTATCACCGATCATTACATCAAAATTGCCGGGCTCTGTTGCGGTTTTTAAATCAGCTTATCAATTGATTAAAAGCTATATCAAATTATTTCCAACTCAGATTTTACGCGCAGATATTTTCTTTTGTCTTTATTTTCAACCAGACCATTTTTTTCTTTTTTTATAAAATCTTTTGATGCGATAGCTGTCCATATTATTTCTTCTTCCATTCTTCAAACTGTTGCATTAGATTTTTGTTTGAGATGAAATTACCTGTTTTATATTCTGTTTCGGAATCCATAACAAGGTTTTTATCTTCTTCTGTTAATTCATCCCACCAATCTTTTATTGCATTTTTTGATTCAAGCAGCGCTTTTGTTTCTGCTAACACCAACTCACTATCACAATTATCAATTAATTTATGCAGCTCTATTTTAATATCACTGCTCATAAAATCATTTTTATAAATTTAAAAAATTATTTGTTTATAAATTTAGTCAGACTTCTACTTATACCCAAACGTCGCCATTTTATCGCCAATCATTACATCAAAATCGCCTGGCTCTGTTACGGTTTTTAACTGCGCATTTACAAAAGCAATATCATTTTTATCAAGTGTAAAAGTTACTGTTTTGCTTTCACCCGCTTTTAAATCTATCTTCTGAAATGCACGCAGTCTTTTTACGTTTGGTGTAATGCTGCTGTAATGTTCGTGCGTGTACAATTCAATGGCGTGTTTACCATCGCGGCTTCCGGTATTTTTTACGGTGATATTAATAGTAAGTTTGTTATCGCCGGTTAAAGTATTTGTGCTTAGTGTAAGATCACTGTATTCAAAAGTTGTATAACTCAATCCAAAACCAAAAGGATATAATGGATCGTAACCACCGCTTACATTATCATTAAATACTTCACGAATGTCTTCTGTTGGTTTGCGGTCATACAAAACCATTTCGCCCATACTGCGTTCGTAACTGTAAGGCAAAATGCCATCAGGATTATAATCACCAAACAACACATCAGCAATGGCTTCAGCCGTTTTCTTTCCGCTCCAGTATGCCTGCAAAATGCCTTTCATATTTGGTTCTATTGAGGTAATAAAACGCGGCCTTCCTTCTGTTAAAACAAGAATAACAGGTTTACCTGTTGATGCAGCAACATTCGCTAATGCAATTTGATTATCAGGCAATGCTAAATCTCTTGTATTACCCGGACTTTCTGCATACGCATTTTCGCCTAAACACAAAACAATAACATCTGCATTTGCTGCTGCGGCGCGCAATGCAGCAGTATCATAATTCATTGCATCATCAAAATCTTTTGAGGTTGTTGTAGTAACATTTGATGTTCCAACTTTATCACCAATCGTTTGAAAAATTGTTTTGCTGTCTGCGGGATAATATTGCGGCTGGTTGCCTTGCCAAACATAACTCCAGCAACCATTTAGCGCAGTAATACTTTGCGCAGAAGGACCATCAACCAATACTTTTATATTTTTTTGCAATGGAAGAATATTGTTTGAGTTTTTTAATAAGGTCATTGCTTCATGTGCTGCATCTAAAGCAACCTGCTGATATTCCGGTTTGCCAAAATTTGCAATCGCCGCAGCTTCAGGATATGGATTATCAAACAAACCTGTTTTCATTTTCAGCATTAAAATTCTTTTTACCGCTTCATCAATCCTGCTCATTGGCACATCGCCTTTTTTTACCGCCTCAATTAACAAATCATAAAAAGAAAAATCGCCTGGCACCATGCTCATATCAATGCCTGCATTCACTGCCATTGCCACTGCATCTTCCGGCGTTGCTGCAACAAAATGCCGTGTGTGCAGGCGTATAATATCTTCCCAATCGCTAACGGCAACACCTTTAAAACCTAATTCATTTCTTAAAACATCAGTTAATAAATAATGGCTTGCATGCACCGGCGTTCCGTTTATCTCGCCTGAATTTATCATGATGGTTGTTGAACCTGCTTTTATTGCTGCCTGGAATTGCGGCAAATAATATTCACGCATTTCTATTTCGGGCAAATAAATTGGCGTTCTGTCTTTACCTGTTCTTGAATCTGAATAAGCAATATAATGTTTCATGCAACTTGCCACTGCTGTTGCATCTTTCAGGCTGTTGCCTTCGTACGCTTTTACAACAGCAACGCCCATTGTTTTACCAATAAAAACATCTTCCCCATAAGTTTCAGGAAAGCGTGACCATAGTTGTTGCCTGCCACAATCGAGTACCGGCGCAAACTCCCACCGCACGCCGCTTGCGCGCAATTCCATTGCTGTAATATGCGCGGCTTTTGCTGCCAGCGCCGTATCGCGTGTAGCTGCCATTGCAATGCTTTGCGGAAATAAGGTTGAATTAAGTGTATAGGTTTGCCCATGTATTCCATCCAAACCATAAATAATTGGAATTTTTAATCTTGTTTTTTTTGTTTCATCCTGTATTTGTGTGATCACTGAATCCCAGTTGCCAACCGTTAATGCATGGCCTGTTACATTTAATATAGAACCCACTTTATAATCAACAATAGCTGTTCTTAATTTGGCTGTATCCAATACGCCGTCTTTATCTGTTGCAACAACACCAAGTGTAACCTGTGTCATTTGTCCAACCTTTTCTTCAAGCGTCATC
>JBDUEO010000522.1:0-2739 GCA_040002335.1 Parafilimonas sp.
CTGCGCCTGCAACCTTCCGCTTTTTGTAGCCAGAAAAAAATGATATGCGCCGCGTGTTATGTTTGCATCTTTTGCTTTTTGCCAATTATTTTTATACTGTTTATCTACATTATTTAAACCTTCTGTTGCTTTTATAAATGCAAATTTTATGTTCACATCCTGGTCGTGCATACCGGCAACAGCAGGCCAATAAATATTTCCCTGGTAACTGCTAACATCAATGCCATGAATTTTATAACCGAGCGGCAATTCAATTCCAAAATCAGGATATAAAGCAAAGTGCGCTGCTTCTTTTTTTTGTTTAGATGTGTACGCTATCCAAATATAAATTGCCAATACAGCAACAATAGATGTTACGATAATAAAAGCCTTATTGTTAGATTTCTTTTTTGAACGTTTGCGTGTAGCCATGCAGGCTGAATTTATTTCAGCTATAATAAAAACGAAAAATTTATTTCATAATTGTAACAGCATGCCTGGTTCCGTTTGCTTCAGTCGCCAATAATGTGTACGTTCCGTTTATAAAAGATGAAAATGGTATTTGAATTTGTGTTGATGATGTTTGTGTTTCTATTTGTTTGCTCCATACAACAGCGCCGTTATTATTAAACAACTGCAATTGAATTTTGCCTGCAATATTTTGTATTGAAACTTCAGCAATAGTGTTAACCGGGTTTGGACTTACTATAATTTTTGCTGATGCATTTTCATCTGCCTGCAAACTTGTTGTTTCAACTACTTTATTATTTTTACTGATGAGATAATTATCAGGATCAATTACAACTTGCTTTGTAATAAATCCCGGGTTCTGCATTACAAAATTTTGATTGTTGTGCGTACATGCTAATGTAATGATGGCCGTTTTTGATCCGTTGCTTAGCTGCAAAGGCAACAGCACTTTAAAGAATTTTATTGATGAAGGCATTGATGTTGTTTCTGACACATTAATATATAATTTATGATTGGATGAGTCTTTCCATTTTACCGTAAATGAAGGATAACCCTGGCCGTAAAACCATTGATGAAAAAAGTAATTTAAATTCTGCCCGCTTGCCTGCTGCAGATTGCGTTGCAGATCTGCAGTGCGTGCAAAACCATACGCCAGTTTAGGATCTGTAAGATATTTATTAATGCCTTTAAAGAAAAGCGAATCGCCAAGCGTCCATCGCAACATACGAATTAAAAAAGCGCCTTTATCATACGTTAACCGTGTATCAAAAATGCGGTTGCTGTTTGTAGTATCATCAACCAAAACAGTTCCGCCTTTTTGCGAAACAACATAAAAAAGATCGGCCTGCACATTAGATTTATAATTTGCAGAATCTACTTTTTCAGTATAAAACATATCTGCAAGCCACTGCGCAAATCCTTCATTCAGCCATATATCCTGCCAGCTTCCGCAGGTAACTTTATCGCCGAACCATTGGTGCCCTAATTCATGCGTCATTAAATTTGTACCTGTACTTACAATAAAAGAATTTGTTTGATGTTCCATGCCTCCACCCCAGCTAAATTGCGTTTGCCCGTAACGTTCTTTTAAAAACGGGTAATCGCCAAAATAACTGCTGTACAACTGCAATGCATTTAATACAATTGAAGTTGCCGATTGAAATGAAGAAAGGCTTTCAGGATAAGCATATTGAATTACAGGTAATGGTTTGCCATTAATTTGTACCGTATTTGTAAACATGCTATAATTGGTTACTGCCAGTGCAACCAAATAAGAAGCAATTGGATAACGGGATTGATAATGAGAAATAATATTACTGCCGCTTGTAACCGTACTCACCAACACACCATTTGAAGAAGCTTTGTATTGCGATGGATGCGTAATATAAATATCAATGCTGTCTGCTTTATCATCAAGGCCGTTGCGGCAAGGCCACCAGCCCGCAGCGCCATAAGGTTCGCTTAACGTCCAGATAACCGGTATTCCTGCATGCGTGGTTTGTGTAAATCCGCCTGTGAAATCGCCGCTTGTTGGCGGAACGCCATGATAATAAATGGAAACAGAATCAAGTTTGTTCACACCAAATTCAACAAGGAAAGTTATGGTTAATGTTGTGTTGGATTGTTGTAAAAAAGAAGTGCGCTGGTTATGATACAATACACTATCAACAGTAAGCTGGCTTGTAAAATCGTAAATAATTTTATTGGTAAGAGATGTTGTTTTGAAGTAAGATGTTACGCTTCCGCTGATGTAGCGAAAAGCAGGATCAATGTTCCAGTTACAACGATAATAGGTAACTGTAAAATTATTTGAAGCAAGCGATAAAGTTGTGTTATTAGCCGAGGCATTAAATTTTGCTTTTTCAATTTGTGCAATTTCATTTGTTCTTTCAACAACATTAGTTTGAGAAAAACTATTTATTGCAATACAAAAAACAGTAATTAAAAATAGAAATGATTTCATGAGTGTGTATTTTTTATCAATTAATAACAACCGATTTTCAAAAATATTTGTTTTGATGCACATCTTATGACATGCCGCTGACTTTATAAACATTTCATTAGAACCGATAGTTGTAATTTTGCAGCTTGTTATGGCATATTTTAACTGGAACGATACAAAAAATCTTTTATCTAAACTCACCTTTCGCCGAAGTTTAAATGCAGCAAAAGTTGTTACGAGTTACCAGTTAAGCAAACTGTTTAAAAAGCCGTTACAGTGGGGTTATCCCATCTCAGTTTCTTTTGAGCCAACAACATCATGCAATCTTCGCTGCCCTGAATGCCCAA
>JBDUEO010000523.1:0-2738 GCA_040002335.1 Parafilimonas sp.
TGTAAGAATTAAACCAGGGTAAATTTGCTTACCTGTGCAATCAATAATTTTTGCGTTGGATACATCTGCCGACTTGCCAATAGCAATAATTTTTCCGTTTGAAAAAACAATCGTTCCATCATCAATTACATCTCCATTACCAACATGAATATTGGCGTGCGTTAATGCGATTGTTTGTGTTTGTTTTGCAGCAGGTAAAACGTTGGATTGTGAGAACGTTTTTGTTACAAATAATATTAGTATTCCTATAAAGAAACTTGTTTTCATAATGTTTTGTTTCAATGGTTTCATTGTTTCAGAGTTTCATTGTTCTTTTTATATTTCGTTCCTTTTATTTCAGATTGATATAAATAGTTTATTAATTTTTGGATGAGGATACTAATTTCAACTACAGAAATATACAATTCATCAAAAAGCTTTTGATCAATATATTTTCTATCAATTGCTCTGTATAATTGCGATCTTAATTCGCCGGAAGAACCTTTTGCTATATAAAGAAATTGAATAAATTCTTTATTACCGCTTCTTTCAAATCCTTCAGCTATGTTATCCATTATGGAGCCTGCTGAACCTTCTACTTGATTTATCAGGCGAAAATTCGATTTAAAATTTCCCTTATCAATCAAAGCACCAATTTTATTATTAAGTTCCCCCGACTTCTGCCAGGAAATTATTTCTTCAAATTTTTGAAATGTTGCCATAACATTGAAACATTTAAACTTTGAAACAATGAGACATTTAATTATTGACCATCATCCTCACTATCATTATTTGCATCATAAGTAAATACTGCCGGTTGTGTTTTGGCTCCGCCTTTTTTTGCTTCAAGCATTTTTTGTATCAAACGGTTTCTTTCTGAAGCTATATAAATACGTTGAGTTGAATCGCGTTGCCTGTCGTAATATTCAATGCCATCAACAAAAGTTTTTTGCGCGGTTGCATATACACTTAAAGGATTATGATTCCATAAAACAACATCAGCATCTTTACCAATTTTTATACTACCAACACGATCAGAAATATGTAACATAATTGCAGGATTTAATGTACACATTTTGAAAGCCTGTTCTTCCGTCATTCCACCATACTTAATTGTCTTTGCTGCTTCCTGGTTTAAGTGTCGTGCCTGTTCAGGATCATCACTGTTTACAGCAACCGTTAAGCCTTCATCCGCCATTAATGCTGCGTTATAAGGAATCGCATCTTCCACTTCTGCTTTGTACGCCCACCAATCGCTGAACGTGGATGCATAAGAACCATGCGCTTTTAGTTTATCAGCTACTTTATATCCTTCTAAAATATGCGTGAATGTGTTTACTGTAAAATGAAATGAATCGGCAACATTCATCAACATTACAATTTCGCTTTGCACATACGAATGACAAGTGATAAATCTTTTATGATTAAGAATTTCAACAGATGCATCAAGCTCCAGATCTCTTCTTTTGTCAGCGCCCATTTTTTCGTAATCTTCTGCGCGTGTAAATGCATCCATCAACACTTGTTCAACACCCATTCTTGTATCAGGAAACCGATTGTTTGAAGGACTATAAGAACGTTTTACATTTTCACCCAACGCAAATTTTATAAACGGATCCCAGTTAGCAAACTTCACTTCTTCTGCATCTTTTCCCCAACGCAGTTTTATTAATTGTGTTTGACCGCCGATGGTATTACAACTGCCATGTAAAATATGTGATGTAGTAACACCATCAGAAAGCTGGCGATAAATTTCAATATCTTCCGGGTTAATTGCATCTGCAATACGCACTTCTGCGGTTACAGATTGCGAACATTCATTTACACTTCCGGTAACAGCAATATGCGAATGTTCATCAATAATTCCAGGCGTTAAATATTCACCTGTTCCATCAATTTGCTTTGCGTTTGATGCCGAAAGATTTTTGCCGATCGCTGCTATCTTTCCATTCTTTAATAACACATCTGTATTTTGCAAAACGCTATCTGCTTCATTCGTCCAAACCGTTGCATTCTTTATTAAAACATCTTGTTGCTTCGGCATTTCAGAAAATCCGTAAGCATTAAAAGGATAAAGTACCGTTGTATTAATATCTGATTTTTTTTCTTTTGGTTTTGATGTATCAGGCTTTTCAATGTATGGCGATGAAGTAATAATATTCCATGAAACAATATTCCCGTTTGCATCATAACCTGAACCATTCCACATAGTATTGCCGATAACACCAGACAATAAATTTGTTTTTGAACTGTCTGCTTTATTGCTCCATTTTAAATTAACGGAAGTCTGTGTGATGTCTATATCAAGTTTTGTTGTATCGCCTGCAGATTGAATAGTTGCAGACAATTTTCCAGGCTTACCATCAACCGCAACATTGTATTGTTTATTATTATTGTTTTGTTTGATGCTGAGTTTATAATTGCCACGATAATCATTCCAGCCATTATCAGTCAGCATAAACTTTTTACCCTGTATCCAATTTTGCAAAAAAATAGTGCTGTCATCAAACAATGCGCCTGTTGTAATAATAAAATTTGCAAGCTTGCCAACATCAATACTTCCAACTTTATCATACGCATTAATTAATGTTGCCGGTGTTTTGGTTAATGCATCTAATGCTGATGATTCGCTTAAACCATTATCAATTGCGTAGCGAAGATTCTCCATAAATTCATCACCTTTTGTGCCGCTTGCTGTAAGTGCAAAATTGATTCCTGCTTTATCAAACATGCCGGGTTCAAGCGGCGCCATTTCCCAA
>JBDUEO010000524.1:0-2733 GCA_040002335.1 Parafilimonas sp.
TTTAATCTTTTAAAATTTATGCGCTCAGCACTTCGATAACGTGAGTTGGATCATCCCACCAAATTGTTTTGTCAGCAACGATAGCATCTTGCTTAACAAGATCACCTGTGTTAGTTACTACAGAAAATTCTAGGATGTCTTTTCCGTCAGCATCAACGCCTGTGTAAACCAAATGTTCTTCGTTCATGTTAGTAAGGCATTTGCGAAAATTGATACCCACACAACCTGGTTGAGCCATAATTTGCTCAAGAACGTGGCGACCGATGTAATAACCCTGGGTAGCGGTGGGGTTAGCTTCTCTGAAAGCTTTTACTAATTCAATACCTTCAGTAAGTCCGATGTTTTCACCTACTTCGGAGAGGTTTCTTGTTTGTACTGTTGCATTCTGTGTCATAGTTGTAAATTTTAATTGTGTTTAGTGATTTATTTGATAATTCTGAGTGCAACTTCTCTAAAAACAAAATATTCTACAACTGCTATTTTTAACGATTGAATACCTTAAATTTGCTCAAAGCGTGTGCAGATAAGGGTTTTATGAAAAAAGTAAACGTATATTTCACACGTAAAAACGGGTAAATATACGTCTGAAAGCAGTAAAATTACGGTTTAAATAAATCGTATATATGCTACAGTGTTATTACTATTATCGGGAATTTATTAAAAATAGCGGGGGCGGGATTTAACTTTAACGTACATGGGTATGCATTATTATTTTGTGGCCATCGCTATCTTAGACACTTTCTATTCTTAATTGTTGTTTGCAGTATTATTACAGCTGCTAATAAACGCAAAAATATTCTTTCGGATTTGGATTTAGAGAACTTTACCTAAATTATATTGATGTTGTTAATACCGTGAAGTAAGTGAAAATTCGAAATACAATCGTGCAATAAACATATTTGATCAAGTAAAATTGCGAAGGTATTAATACGTGTCAAGTTGATTTATAATGAAAAAATATCGTGTATTTTAAAATAGTTTAGCTTATTCTTCGTTATAGTTTATATTTTTACTTCTTATACTACTAAACCCCAAGTGTATAAATCCATGTCTATAACCTCAGTTATTAAGATTGCTATTGCAGATGACCATAAAATTTTCAGAGATGGGATAAAGATGGCACTTTCTACCAAAGAGAATTTAAAAATGGTGTGGGAAGCCGAGGACGGACGCGATTTAATCCACAAAATAAGTATTAAGAAGCCGGATGTATTATTGATGGATATAAGAATGCCGGAGATCGATGGAATAAATGCAATTGAGATAATTCGTAAACAATACAGCGATATTAAAATTGTTGTGCTTACCATGTATGACGACCAGCAAATGATAAGCAAGATGATGGAAATGGGCGCAAATGCCTATCTAACTAAAACAACCGATCCCGACGAAATTTATGAGGCGATACTCACCTGCATGAATGATGATTTTTACTTTAATCAGTTGGTAAATAATGCCGTAATGGGCAAACTGATGCAGAAGAAAAATGTGCGCCATCATTATGGTCCGGCTGCCCCTATTAACTTTAGCGAGAAAGAATTAAAAATATTGCAATTGCTTGCTGAAGACAAAACGACGGAGGAGATTTCTAAAATCATATTTTTAAGCCCGAGAACTATAGAAACTATTCGGCAGTCAATGAAGAATAAAGTAGGTGCAAAAACTATTGGCGGCCTTATTACCTATGGAATGAGAAACAGGATCATTGAATGAATTGATGCTGCTGTTATTCGAAAATTTACATTAAACTTTTTTTAGGAAGGATTTAAATGCGAGCTGTAATAGTCACTCATTAAGGAATGCAGTTTGTTTTTTAATACGTCAACTTCGTCAGACTTGGTAACGGCTACAGCAGGTAAAAAATGCAATTCCATTTTAGATGGCCAGAAGAAAAAGAATTTTCCTGGCGGCAACACTTTTTTTGTGTTAAAGATCAAAGCCGGAAGAATTTTTTTATTGGTTTCAATAGCCAGCCTGAAGGCTCCATCGTGAAATTCCTTTAAAGGCATTTTGGTTTTATTTCTTGTGCCTTCAGGATAAATGCACATATGCATCCCCGTTAGCAACACTGCTTTCATCTTTTTAAAACTGTCCCGCCTGCTGTTCTTATCATTTCTGTCAACTAATATGGAACCTCTTTTATAAATTAATCCAAATACAGGAGTTTTCGCCATTTCCGATTTGGCAATTGTTTTGTTTGCGCCGGGAATAAATGGAGTGCTCAATGGTACATCCATTAACGAATTATGGTTGCAGATAACAACATAATTTTCCCCCGGAATAAAATTTTTGATCCCTTTTATTTTTAACCTGCATCCCGTCGCAAAAAAGAAAATACGCATCCATATTTTTGACGTAACACGAAATATATAGGTTCTTTTGGGTTCTTTTATTAAACCAATAATCCACATAAATAAAGCTACAGGAATCATGGTGATGATAAAGACAATCAGCGCCCACACTGCAAAAATTCTCGAAAGAATATTCTTCAATTTTTATAATTTTTTTTTAATTAGCTTAATAAAGTTTACAGTTTCCAGTCAATAGGTTCTTTGCTGTTAATCACAAGCAACTCATTTGCTTTTGAAAAATGCCTGCATCCAAAAAAGCCCTTATCTGCGCTGAAAGGCGAAGGGTGCGCCGCTTTTAGCACATGGTGTTTTGTTTCGTCAATTAAAGATTGTTTATCCTGCGCAAAACGGCCCCACAGTAAAAAGATAATATCCTCTTTTA
>JBDUEO010000525.1:0-2733 GCA_040002335.1 Parafilimonas sp.
ACCGACGCGCAGTTCTTCGCCTTCGGCTGGCGCCTGCCGTTTCTCGCGAGCTCGCTGCTGGTGGGCGTCGGCCTCTACGTGCGGCTGACGATCACCGAGACGCCGGTGTTCCGGGAGGCGTTGAAGCACAGCGAGCGGGTGGACGTGCCGATAGTGGCGGTGCTCAGGGACCACGCCGGCACGCTGTTCCTCGGCGTGCTCGTCTCGCTGACGGCGTTCCAGATTTTCTACCTGATGACGGTCTTTACGCTGTCGTGGGGGACCAGCGCGCTCGGCTACACGCGCGAAAAGTTCCTGGTGATGCAGTTGTTCTCGATCCTGTTCTTCGCGCTGTTCACCCCGATCTCCGCGCTGCTGGCCGAACGCGGCCGCCGCAAGATGCTGATGTGGGTCAACGTCGGCATCTTTGCCTTCGGCCTGATCATGGCGCCGCTCTTCAACGCCGGCACCGCCGGCGCGTTGGCGATGATGGTGCTGGGCATGACGCTGGTGGGCCTGGTCTACGGACCACTCGGCACGGTGCTGTCCGAGCTCTTTCCGACCTCGGTCCGCTACTCCGGCAGTTCGCTGACCTTCAACCTTGCCGGCATCTTCGGCGCCTCGCTGGCGCCCTACGCGGCGACCTACCTCGCCAAGACCTACGGCCTGCAGTACGTCGGCTACTACCTCTGCGCCGGCGCGGTGCTCTCGCTGATTGGGCTCGCCGCCACGCGCGAAACCGCCAACGACGTGCTCTGAGATGCGAGTGGCGATTGTCGGCGGGCCGGGTATCGGCAAGAGCACGCTGCTGCGGCAGCTCGGCGACCTGTATCACAACGGATCGTACGGCGAAGGCGAAGAGGGGGTGTGGGATCCACGCCTGCTCGAGGACATCGACGCCGGCCGCAATCCCATCGGCGTGACCGCCTACTTCGGCCGGCTCTACGACGCGAACTATCGCGACGCCGCCGACCACGATCGTCCCGGCAGGGTCATCTTTTTCGAGGGCGCCCGCATCACCCTCGAAGCGCACATCGCCGAATATCCACCCGCGCACCACGCCGAGCTGCGCCAGGTACTGGCGATCGGCGACGCCTGGAAGCCCGACCGGGTGATCGTGCTGACCTCGAACACCGACACTGTCGAGAAGCACATCCGGCAGCGGAACCGCCCGCACGAGAGCGCCGAAAACATGGTCCGGCGCTTCACGCTGATCGACCGCGAGTTCCGCCGTCTCGCGCCGGCCTATCCCAATACCGTCGTCATCAACCGCGACAACATGGAATTTCACCAGCGGCTCGGGCTGAAGGCGATCATCGAGGCCGCCGGTCTGCCGATGTTCCCCGAAATCCGGTACGAGACGATCGAGCGCTTCCGGGTGGATGCGTGACCCGCTACTGGCTGATGAAATGCGAGCCCGACGCCTACACGATTGACGATCTCGCGCGCGACGGCCGTACCAGCTGGGAAGGCGTGCGCAACTACCAGGCGCGCAACTTCATGCGCGACCGCATGCAGGTCGGCGATGGCGTTCTCTTCTATGCTTCGAACGCCGATCCCTCCGGCGTCACCGGACTCGCCACGGTCGTGCGCGCCGGCTATCCCGAGCCGCGGCAGGCGAAGCCGATCTGGCACATGGTCGACATCGCGTTCGTCGAGCGCTTCGGCTCGGTGGTTTCGCTCGAGACGCTGAAGTCGACGCTTGGGCTCCAGCAGATGATGGTCACCCAGAAGGGCAGCCGACTGTCGGTGCAGCCGGCGACCGCAGCCGAATACCGCACGGTGGTCCGCCTCGGCCACGCCGGGAAGAAGATCTCTTCTTCGTGACTATGGCGTGAAGTCGCGCACCTTTGCCACCGTCGCGGCGTCCAGCTGCTGCAGCAGCGCGACCAGCAGATCCACCATCTGATCGAAATCGCGACGGTTCATGAGCCCGTTGTGCGAGTGGGTATAGCGAATCGGCACCACCAGGTTCACGGTCGGGACGCCGCCGTTGCTCTTCTGCAGTTCGGAGGAATCGTCTCCATAGCCCTGGACCAGATCCAGCTGCAGCGGCAGCTTGTTCGCGGCGGCGGTGTCCTTCACCAGCTGCGTCAGCTTGCGGTTGGGCAGGGCCGACGAGTCGTAGAGGAACATTCCGGGCCCGGCGCCGAGCCGGGCCTGGGTCTCTTCTGGGCGGCCGGGGAACACGTCGCCGGTGATGCCGCCCTCGATCGCAATCGCCAGCGCCGGTTTGGCGACGTCGGCCGCGGTGTGAGCGCCGCGCAAGCCGATTTCTTCCTGCGTGGTGATCGCCCACAGGATCTGGTTCGCGTGAGGAAGCGTGGCGAGCCGGCGCATCGCCTCGATCACCACGCCGCAGCCGACGCGGTCGTCCCAGCCCTTGGCCAGGTAGTTGCCGGTGCCGTTCATGACCGTGAACGGCGCGTCAGGCACGACCGGATCGCCCGGACCGATGCCCATCGCGGCGACTTCCGCTTCGTCTTTCGCGCCGACGTCGAGGAACAGGCTGTCGCGCGAATACACCCGCGTCCGCTCTTCCGCCAGCACCACGTGGACATCGCGAATCCCGGTCACCGCCCGCACCGGCCCTTTCGATCCGACGATGATCCACCGCTGATCGACCAGCGCTTGATCCAGCCAGCCGCCGAGCATTTGCATCGTCAGCAGGCCGCGTGGCGTGACCCGGCGCACCACGGCGCCGAGCTCGTCCATGTGCGCGTCGACCATGATGCGTGGACCCTGGGTGCCCTG
>JBDUEO010000526.1:0-2730 GCA_040002335.1 Parafilimonas sp.
TGGCCGTAACCATGAAGATGATCAGCAGGACCAAGGTGACATCCACCAAAGGGGTTACGTTGATGCCGGTGATGGCGTCGTCGTCTTCGTTGCTGGTGCTTGCCATGATGTCTCCTCGATCAACCGAGCGGTAAGCTGATGTGTTGAATGTCAAACGAGTCGTTATGAGTTTGGGCTGCGGGCGAAGAGCGGCGCTCGCTGTCACGCATGCCTCCGCTGTTGTGTGCAGCGGGCATTCCCTTGGCGTAGGCCAAGAGGATGTGGGTCAAGGCGTCAGAATTCGAGAGCGTGGCTCGAATGCGGCGCTGGAAGTAGTTGTAAGCGGCTACCGCGGGGATTGCGACCATGAGGCCAATTGCAGTGGCCACGAGCGCCTCGGCGATGGCACCCATCACGTCCGTCCCGGGCCCGGGAGAGGCACCGCCAAGCCCGGCACTTTGAAGCTTCTCGAAGGCCTGCACAATCCCTATCACCGTCCCGAGCAGGCCTATGAAGGGCGCGTTGTTGCCAAGAGTGCCAAGGAATGCCAAGCGCCGCTCGAGCCGCATCCGTTGCAACGCCCTCGCGCTCGCCATCGCCTCTTGTGCGGCATCGGCGCCGCGTTGGAGTTGCTGCAGCCCGGCGGCGACGATGGCAGCCTCCGCAGACTTCGACGCGCTCATCAACTTTTGCGCCCCAACGAGATCGTCACCGTCCAAGCGCAGTGACAACAAAGAGGCGAGCCGCTCGATGTTTTCGCTCACGATTGCGAAGAACCAAGCGCGTTCGATCATGATCGCCAAGCTCACGACGCTGAGCGCAATCATCAGATATAGGATCGGGGTTGCCCCCACCTCGAGCAAGATTTGCTTCGATCGTTCTACGATGTTCATTTTGCCGGCTTCTCCAAAACTGGTCAGGTAACGCCGCCTAGCGCTCCAGCGCTGTACGGTTCGAGCGGCTCTAAGCACGGCACGTGCCAAACCGGGTCCGCGCGCGAAATGGCATCGAACTGGCTCGCGGGGCCTCACCAGCGGGCGAAGCTGCGGACAAGTGTCCGCCTGACTCGGACAGCGAACGCGAGAGCGGACAGTTGCCCGCGCCGTTCTGAGACCGCATCGCTGCGATCAGCGTCGAACTGGCGACCCGCGCAGCGAAACATGTTGGCGCGAACGTTGCTGGAGGCGGCGATCCTATGCTGAGGGCAATCATCCCGCTTCGGGATTCGCATCGGCCTTGCTAATGTCCAGGCTGTCCGTAGGAGCTCATGAGCGCACTCAAGATCTTGGTTGTCGATGACCAGCCCGCAGTTTGCGCGGCGCTCGAAGTACTATTCGATGTCCATGGGCTCGAAACACTAACCGCGCGCACGCCGCAGCAGGCGCTCGACCTGGTCCGCTCCGAAGATCTCGGGGTCGTGCTGCAAGACATGAACTTTCACCGGGACGCGACCAGCGGAGAAGAGGGCGAAGCGCTGCTGCGTGCCATCAAGACCCTAGACCCAGATTTGCCCGTCCTGCTCATGACTGCGTTTCAATCACTCGAAACCGCGGTTCGGCTGGTGCGGGAGGGCGCAAACGACTACATCGCCAAGCCCTGGAACGACGACAAGCTGGTCGCGACCGTAAAAAACCTGCTCCGGCTGCGTGAGCTTTCGCGGGAAAATCTTCGGCTACGCGCGCGGACCAATCGCGCGCGCGCCGAACTCGCCCAAGGCCACGACCTATGCGGTTTGATTTACGCCAGCGCAGCAATGCACGAAGTCGTGACACTCGCAGCGAAGGTGGCGCCCTCCGAGGCGGCCGTGTTGATCACCGGTCCCAATGGCTCGGGCAAAGAGCGCGTGGCG
Organism: Parafilimonas sp.; assembly: GCA_040002335.1. GTDB lineage: Bacteria > Bacteroidota > Bacteroidia > Chitinophagales > Chitinophagaceae > Parafilimonas. The sequence continues at coordinate 1,829 of JBDUEO010000526.1, forward strand.
CAGGTCGTCCAGGCCAATTCCCGGCGTAGGGGCCAGCCCTTCGTGAAGGTCAACGCGGGCGGCCTGCCCGATGAGTTGCTCGAGGCCGAGCTTTTCGGCGCCGAAGCCGGCGCCTACACTGGCGCAAAGAAACTGCGCATCGGGCGCTTCGAAGAAGCGGACGGCGGCACGCTGTTCCTCGACGAGATCGCCAATCTTTCCCTGCTAGGCCAAATGAAGCTGCTGCGTGTGCTGCAAACCGGTGAATTTCAGCGCCTCGGCAGCAACACCACCCGCAAGAGCGACGTGCGCTTGGTCAGCGCCACCAACGCGCACCTCTCACGCGCCATCGCGGAGGGCACCTTCCGCGAAGATCTGTTCTTTCGGCTGAACGTGATCGAGCTCTGCATCCCCGCCCTGCGGGATCGACCGGACGACATTTTGCCGATCGCCGAATTTCTGTTCCAGAACCACGGGCGGGAAAATGGCATCCGTTACGAGATAAACGCCGAAACGCGGCGCGCGCTCGTCGACCACGATTGGCCCGGTAACGTGCGCGAGCTCGAGAATCGCATTCAGCGCGCCACTCTGGTGTGCCAAACACCAAGCGTGACCGCCGCCGATCTCGGCTTGAACGCGGGCAATGCCGCGCCCCGCGCCACACGCATGGATCCATCCCCTGTGCCCGCCAGCGTGCCCACGGAGAGCTCCGCTCAAGATCCCGAACGCATCGAGATCGAGCGCGTGTTGGTCGAGAGCAGTGGTGTGGTCGCGACCGCGGCGGCGCTGCTAGGCATCAGTCGCCAGGCGCTGTACCGCCGAATGGATCGCCTCGGCATCGAGCTCGAGCGGAGGCCCAAGAGCTGATGCCGCTGTCTTCGCTCGGGCTGCTCGTCGCATGCGGCGCGCTGGCGGTCGTCGCT
>JBDUEO010000527.1:0-2729 GCA_040002335.1 Parafilimonas sp.
TCCCATAATACGGGGATGCACACCCGCACTTGCGCAATTTACAAGCCGGGCAATTGGTTTTAGGCCAAGCTCATTGATCATTCTTTCACTCATCACAATTACAAACGCAGCGCCATCACTTGTTTGAGATGAATTACCCGCTGTAACACTTCCATTTTGCGCAAATGCAGGTTTCAGTTTTGATAAGGCTTCAATGGTCGTATCAGCACGCACGCCTTCATCTGTATCCACTGTGAAATTTTTTGTTTTGCGTTTGTTCTTTTCATCAACATAGACCTGTTCAATATTGATAGGCAGAATTCCATTTTTAAAATAACCGTTATCAATTGCATGTTTTGCTTTTTGATGCGAGCGCAACGCAAATGCATCCTGGTCTTCACGATTCACTTTATATTCTTTAGCAACAGCTTCAGCCGTTAAACCCATGCTTAAATAATAATCAGGATCATCTTTCGCAATAGAATATGCAGGTACTGTTTTCCACCCTGCAGTTGGCACAAGGCTCATGCTTTCTGTGCCGCCGGCAATAATGCAATCGGCCATACCCGTCCTTATCTTAGCTGTGGCAATAGCAATCGTTTCCAACCCGCTTGCGCAATACCGGTTTACAGTTGAACCAGGCACTTCAAAACCCAATGCGCGTGCTGCAATTATTCTTCCAACCTGCAAACCTTGCTCCGCTTCAGGCACAGCGTTTCCAACAATAACATCATCCACGCGGCTCGCTTCCAATTGCGGCACCGAAGCCATTAAACCTTTTATCACATCAATTGCCAAATCATCAGGACGATAAAATCTGAAACTTCCTTTTTTACTTTTTGTAACGGCCGTGCGATAACCCGCAACTATATATGCTTCCTGCATTTTTTAAATTTAAGAAGGCAAAATTAATAAAAGTTGTTTATGCAACTAATTGCAGATTTGAGCTATTGAAGTTGCTGTGAAATTTCTACCGGTATACTTAAAATTGTTTTGCCGTTATACTGAATTTTTTGTGAATAAAGTTCGCCAACGGTTGTTGAAAATATCATGTAAAATGTATAAGGAACCTGGCTGGGTTTTATATATACTTTAAAAAATCTTTTATCGGTTATATCCCATTTTATTTTTGCAACAGTGCAGTTATCATTTTGTTCATTAGCAAATGCAAGCAACTGGTCTATATCAAAATCAACAGGGCCGAATACATGCCATGTTTTATCAGTGCTCCATTCGCGCGGGGCAGACTGAAAGCCGGAAAATTCCACAGTTAATAGTTTAATGTTTAAAATTATTTTAGTCTTTACGATACCTGTAAACTTATCAATTAAAAGAGCAAGCTGAAATTTTTTTTATGTAACTCTATCAATATCGCATGTTTGCATTTTAAGATTGGATGAATTAGCTTTATCCATTATTAAATCTGCACTGCTTTGCTAAATCAGAATCCTGAACAACTTGCGCGAGATGAAATTGATAAGCAATTAATTGCCTGCGGATGGATCATTCAACATAAGAATCAAATTAATTTAAATGCAAGTATTGGTGTTGCAGTAAGAGAATATCAAACAGATGTTGGCCCGGCAGATTACGTTTTGTTTGTTGTCAAAAAACCTGCGGGTATTATTGAAGCAAAACGATCTGAAGAAGGCGTGCGCTTAACTATGCACGAAGATCAAACAGAAGGTTATGCAACGGCGAAATTAAAATACTTAAATAATCAGCCTTTATTCTTTGGTTATGAAAGTACAGGAGATGTAACACGCTTTACAGACTTCCGTGATAAGAAACCACGCTCAAGACCAGTGTTTACTTTTCATCGTCCTGAAACATTTGCAAACTGGCTTAAACAAGACAAATCATTACGCACAAGATTGTATGATATACCTGCATTGCCGCAAGAAGGTTTACGTGATTGCCAGATCATTGCCATCAACAATCTTGAAAAATCTTTTAAGCAGGCAAAGCCATTGGCTTTAATTCAAATGGCAACAGGTAGTGGTAAAACTTTTACTGCCATTACCTTTATTTATCGCTTATTAAAATTTGCCAAAGCAGGCCGCATTTTATTTTTAGTTGATACAAAGAATCTCGGTGAACAGGCAGAGCAGGAATTTATGAGTTATCTGCCGAATGATGACAACCGCAAGTTCACCGAACTCTATCCCGTTACAAGATTAAAGAGCAGTTTTATTCCTGAAGATAACAAAGTATATATCTCTACTATTCAGCGCATGTATTCTATTTTGAAAGAAACGGAATTAGATGAAAGCGCAGAAGAAGAAAACCCGAACGAACATTTTATATCGAAAGAGCCGATGCCTGTTGTTTATAATAAAACAATACCTGTTGAGTTTTTTGATTTCATTGTAATTGATGAATGCCATCGCAGCATTTATAATTTATGGAAACAAGTGCTTGATTATTTTGATGCTTTTCAAATTGGCTTAACGGCAACACCGGATAACCGCACCTTTGGTTATTTCCATCAAAACCTTGTAAGTGATTATGGATATGAAAAAGCAGTGATTGATGGCGTGCTGGTTCCATACAATGTGTTTACCATCGATACAAAAATTACAAAAGATGGTGCAGGCATTAAGATGGGTGAAATGGTGGATAAACGCGAACGTTTAACAAGAAAAAAATTCTGGGAAAGTGTTGACGAAGACATTGAATATACCGGCAAACAATTAGATAAAGACATTGTAAACAAAAGCACTATAAGAACCATCATTAGGGCAGTAAAA
>JBDUEO010000528.1:0-2719 GCA_040002335.1 Parafilimonas sp.
ATTGATGCATTTAAAGATATCTGTAACGAGTTAATCATCGAAAATAAAATTGAAGTTTATTTTAATGCGGTGCTGGACGATGTAACTGTGGAGCAGCATAAAATTATTTCCGTATCTATTATCGCTGCGGGCAAACCAATTACCATACACCTGCTTTCGCTAATAGATTGCTCGGGCGACAGCATCATAAGTCAGGCAGCAAGTTTACCATTGATAAAAAGTGAACGTTACCAGGCTGCGGCACAGGTTTTTACTATGCACGGCGTAAGCGAACAAAGCGAATTTAAGTTGGGCATGATTATGATGAAGGCTTTGAAAACTGCGATTGATGAAGGCGTGCTTGGTGATTTTTACGACCGTGTTTATATAGTGCAGGGCTCCTTAAAAAACAATTTGGTAACTATGAAAATAGGGATACCGTTGCGTGTTACTTATGCTCCGGGAAATTTGCAGGAGCTTAGAACAGTTGCTCATAGTTTTATTGAAAATCTTGTTGAATTTTTAATAGCCCATGTTGATGCTTTTAAAGATGCACATCTGCACCACATAGCTCCCGAAGTTGGCATAAGAACCGGCCAACGAAGTACCGGAAAATACATATTGATGGAAGGTGATGTTTTAAATTGTAAGAAATTTGATGATGGTATTGCCAATGCATCCTGGCCAATAGAAATATGGGAACAAAACAGGCGGGTAAAAATGAAATATTTTAAACTGGATGATTATTACCAGGTGCCGGCAGATTGTCTTCAATCGAATAGTATAAATAATTTATTTTTTGCCGGGCGGAATATTTCAGCAACCGATGGTGCCATTGCAAGTGCAAGGGTTATGGGCATTTGTTTACAAACTGGCTATGCTGCAGGTGCGCTTGCCGCAGCGGCAGCATCGGGCGGATCAATAAAGGATGCTGTAAAAGAAGTGCAAAATGAGCAATTGTAGTATTTTTGCAGCATGAGTTACTTGCCCGTGTATGAAATACTTCAGGAAGCTGCGAAAAAATGGCCTGCCAATAATGCTGTTTTTGATGAACACGGTTCCATTACTTTTCACGAATTATTTACTGAAGCTGATAAATTAAGACTGGAGTTAATCCACATGGGGATTAAACAAGGCATGGGCATTGGCGTAATGGCTGCCAATGGACGCAATTTTATCATTGGTATTTTTGCAGCAGTTGGTACCGGAGCTACAGTTATGCCGATGTCACCGCAATTAAAAAGAGCAGAGATTGATGATATACTGGAGCAGGCAAAACTGCACGCTATTATAGATGACAGAAGTTCAATACAACCATTGGATACCATTGAGACTGTTATCCCAATGCGGGTTGGTTCTTTCCGATTTTCATTTACACATATCCACGAATCGCTTGCATTTGCGCCGTTTGTACATCAGCCGGCATTTATAAGATTTACTTCGGGCACTACCGGAAAATCAAAAGGTGTAATTGTTTCTCATCAAACAGTTTTAGACAGAATTAACGGCGCTAACAAAGGTCTTGAACTTGGCCCATCCGATACCGTTATTTGGGTTTTGCCTATGGCATATCACTTTATTGTTTCTATAATTTTATACGTAAAATTTGGAGCGGCTATTGCCGTTGCAAAAGATTTTCTTGCAAAGAATATTATCGAAATAACAAACCGCCACAAAGGAACTTTATTATACGCTTCGCCTGTACAAATAAGATTATTGGCGAATGATGCCGGTGCAGAACAAATGGCTTCCTTAAAAAAAGTAATTTCAACATCTGCAGCCATTGCACCTGATGTTTGCAAAGCATTTAAAACAAGATTTAATACTGATGTTAGTCAGGCTTATGGCATTATTGAAATTGGACTGCCTATTTTAAATTATACCAAGTCTGCTGAACATCCGGAAGCTGTTGGTTATGCTCAACCTGGTTACACCGTTGATATTCTTGATGAGCATAATAATCCTTTACCAAACGGAAGTATTGGAAACCTTGGTATTAAAGGTCCGGGTATGTTTGATGCTTACCTTCTACCGGCAACCTTAAGTAAAGAAGTTTTAAAAAAAGGATATTTTTTAACTGCGGATTATGCATCTAAAGCTGATGACGGTTTAATAAAAATTGAGGGGCGTTCAAAATCTGTTATAAATATTTCAGGGTTAAAGGTTTTTCCGGAAGAAGTAGAAGCTGTTCTGGAAATGTTACCCGAAATTAAACAGGCACGTATCAGCAGCAGTCCGCATCCTTTACTGGGGCAGATTATTGAAGCTGAAGTTATTTTGGAAGAAGGAAAAGCAATTGATGTAGAAGATGTTTTGACTTACTGTAAAAAAAGGCTTTCGGCTTTTAAAGCGCCGCAACGTTTAAAAATCGTTAAATCTTTGCCAATGACAGGCAGTGGAAAGTTGCAACGGCATTAAGTGTTAGCCATTGTTTTTCGCTATTTTTTTAAGCAAGCCCATTTGAAATGGTAATGAATCTCTCCATAAATTTAAAAATTTGCGGAGAGATTCATTACCATTTATTTTACAAATACAGAACTGACACCAGCATTTTTACTTCCATCGGTTAAGTTTGTGGCTATGCCATTTTTCCAGACCTTGGCTACATACCTACTTCCGTTATACTCTGTACCGCCTAAATACACATCATTACCTGAAATAGTTATTGACACACCATAGGCTTTTTGGGTATTATCCGGTGCAATAGCCACACCGTTCTTCCATACTCTAAGTACATCAG
>JBDUEO010000529.1:0-2711 GCA_040002335.1 Parafilimonas sp.
ACAGACCAATCAGCACGATCAGTTGATGTTTTACATACATCAGAAGTATAACGCAATAAGCGTTTCATTTTGGCATTCAATTCATCAACAGAAAATTGACGAACTGAATATATTTCAGCATGAGAAGGAGCGGAGTTATATGTTCCAACCATACTGTCAAGAAAAAATTTGTTATCCATATAAAATAATTTAAATAATTTTTTAAATAATGATTTGTTTTTTTTGAAGAAAGCTTACAATCAGCCTTCTGCCCAACGCCATAAAATACATGCTTGTTGAGATGGCGCTAAATCAGGATCAACATTTCCATGTCCCCACAAATGATCTCTGTTAAGATAACTGCGATCCCATTGAATGTTACCGTTATTCCAGGTTGCGGCATCACCAACACAAACAGTTACAGGATGATTATCAAAATACCAATCAGATACGCCATCAATCCATGAATCTGAAACAGTATCGCCGTCTATTAAATTATCACCAACATCTTCTCCGCATTCCTCAGTTGTCCATCCATCCCACATTTCATCCCATGCACCACAATAAATATGCATACCCGAAAAAATATTCCATATACCGGCAACATTATTAAGATCAACTGTTAAACATGAATATGCCAGCATCCATTCCAGGTTCCAGTCTTCGCCAAGTTGCCATTGATCTGAATAAGTGCGCCAGTTTTGCTGCGGATTATCATACAGCATACGAGCCCTTCCATCATCTTCATGATTGCCGTGTGTTTCTATCCAGAAAATATCAACATTATCAACCTAGTCTTCATCATCGCCGCCTTTATCTTTATCGCGAATGTCCGTTTCCCAACAGTCATCATTTGCCCAATAAAATGCGCGGGAATGCCCGGCTGATCTAAGTTTATCATCGAAACCGTTACAACGGTTAAAAGTATATGTCAAATCACCGGCAGTACTAACACCAGCGGCTCTTGCATTACTAAAGTATCTTATACCTTCTACACCAAATGTGGCCATAGCAAATCGTTTTTAAATGAATAATAAATAGTAGTCGAATAAATACTGAATGCGATAACAACTATGTTGAAAGGAAAAACTTTCAGCTGTTTTAATATTGGATACGCTTGTGCATTACTAATTTTTGCGTGGGTTGATTTAACAATTTCTATTATACATAACTTTTAACTTCACGGCTTCAAAAACAACAGCGTATTAATGAACAAGGGAATACTTATTTTGAATGTGGTTTTATTAATTGCTTTGGGTTATTTGTACTATGCATTTTATAACAACAAGAATTCTTCCGCGCCTGCAACTGTGCCTCAGCAAACATCAGCTAAAGTAGCTTTTAAAATTGCTTATTTTGATTTAGATACTTTAGAAAAATATTATGTGTTTGCAAAAGAAACGCGCGATTATTTAAAAAATAAAAACGATGTAATGGATGGTAAGCTGAATGCCATTCGCCAGCAGTACACAGCCAAAGTAAACGATTATAACAAACGCGGTGCAACACTTTCGCAAACCGAACAAAGCCAGATGCAGGAAGACTTGCAACGTTTAGATAGTTATTATTCTCAACAGCAACAGAGTTTAGGCCAGGATTTCCAGGGCGAATACATGCAAAAAATGCTTGCATTAAAAAGTAAAATAGAAGATTTTCTGAAAGCTTACAGCGTGCAAAAAGGGTATGAATTTGTGTTTGCAACAAACAGCGATGACAATGTAATTTATTATAAAGATTCTGTCAGAAATATAACAGGCGATGTTGTAGATAAGCTGAATGATGATTATAAAAATTCAAAGAAAAAATAGTTCATTTTTATTTTACTATCTTCAAATCCCGTTCAGCAAAAACGGGATTTTTAATTTGGATTATGGATGAAACCAAAACACATTTTAAGCCTTCATTAAGTTTGATTGATGCCACGATGATTGTTGCAGGCAGTATGATTGGCTCAGGTATTTTTATTGTAAGCGCAGATATTACACGCAACCTTGGCAGCGCCGGCTGGCTGATTGTTGTTTGGCTGATAACAGGTTTTATGACGATAACCGCTGCAGTAAGTTACGGCGAATTAAGCGGCATGTATCCAAAAGCTGGCGGACAATATATATATCTTAAAGAAGCGTTTAACCCGCTTGCCGGATTTTTATATGGATGGAGCTTGTTTGCAGTAATTCAAACAGCAACCATCGCAGCAGTGGGCGTGGCATTTAGTAAGTTTACTTCTTATTTAATTCCGGTCGTAAGCGAAAATCATATTTTATTTGATGCAGGATTTATAAAAATTTCTGCTGCGCAGGTAGTGGCAATTTTGCTTATCATTTTTCTTACTTATACAAATACAAAAGGCATTAAAGGTGGAAAAATTATTCAGACAACTTTTACAACGGCAAAAATTTTATCATTATTCGGATTGATCATTTTTGGTTTTTTACTTGTAAAAAATAATTTCTGGAGTGCAAACTGGCAAACAGGTTTTCATGCTATGCAAACAAAAGCCACAACCGATGCTGCGGTTACTACATGGCAACCATTAAACCTTAATGTTATATTAGGCGCAGTTGCTGTTTCAATGGTTGGTTCAATCTTCAGCAGCGATGCATGGAACAATGTAACATTCATTGCAGGCGAAATAAAAAATCCACAACGCAACATTGGGTTAAGTTTATTCCTCGGAACATTAATCGTAACCATCATTTATGTTTCAGCCAACTTAATGTATTTATATGTGC
>JBDUEO010000530.1:0-2709 GCA_040002335.1 Parafilimonas sp.
CCGCAGCGTAACTTCATGGCCATACTCGCGCTCTTGGCTGGGCCGGGTTTGAACGCTTGTGAACGCACCGACCACGCTTCTACAGCCAGGACCAGCGCGGCGGTCGCCGCTGCAAGCGTCAACGCTGCTCCAGGGGCGAGCAGCCAAGTAGCGCAGCACAGCTATCTCAAGCCTTCAGACGCCGTGCTCAAAGAACGCCTCACGCCGATGGAGTATGACGTGACGCAGCGCGAGGGCACCGAGCCGCCGTTCCGGAATGAGTTCTGGAATAATCACGACCAAGGCATATACGTGGACGTCGTAACCGGTGAGCCGCTCTTCAGCTCGCTGGACAAGTACGAATCGGGCACCGGTTGGCCAAGCTTTACCAAGCCCATCAGCGGCGCCCACGTCATCACGCACGAAGACTCGACGCTCGGCGTGACCCGCACGGAAGTCCGCTCCAAGTCCGGTGAATCACACTTGGGGCACGTGTTCGATGACGGGCCCGAGCCCACCGGGCAGCGCTATTGCATCAACTCCGCCGCGCTCCGCTTCATTGCCGTGAAGGATCTGGCGAAGGAAGGCTACGCCGACTATTTACCGATTTTTCAGGGCAAATAAAATTGTGAACTCGCTCGAGTCACAGCTAAGGTCGGCTTCCCCGCCCATGAGTTCCGTCAGCATTCAGGAAGCACAAGATCTGGTCACCTTTGCTGAGCAAACGATGGAGCGTTTGGCGTTGGCGAGCGAGCGCTTGGCAGAAGCCGGCGAGAGCCAAGCGGAGGAGCGGGGCTGGGTAGTGACCGCCGCACTGCGCGTCCGCGCGGGCCAGGAAGACACCCAAGCCGCGCTCACTGAAGGCGCAGAGCTGCCGGAGTTTGCGAGCAAGCGTAAGGTAAAGAGCGAAGTGCTCTCGGCGGCCTGCGCCGACGCCGTTGAATGCGTGTTCGATGCCATCGTCGCCAACGTGTCGGGCAATGGCCCGCTGATCGAAGCGCTGTTTCCCCATCAGCGCTTCGAAGCTCTGCGCAAGCCCGGGGCCGCAGCGCAGAATTTCTGGCTGGAGTTCGAGCGGCGCTCGGAGTCCGCATACGTGCGCCGCCTGTGTGGGGATCCCTCGTACGAGTTCCTGCCGCCGTTGCTCGCGGCCGCCAAAGAAACCGAACGCGAGTTACGCGAAAGCGCGAAACCCAAGCCGCTGCCACCCGCACGCGAACAGAACCTTCGCGATCGCATCAGCGTCGCGGCTGAGCGCTTGGAGCTCGCGCTACGCCAAGCGCGTGCGCTGAGTGAGGCTGCATTCGCCGCGACGCCCGCGGTGATGAATGAACTCAATCTCGACACCAAGCTGAAGCGCCGAGCGCAGCGCAGCGAACCCGCGAAGCCTTCCGCGAGTTGATGTCTCGCGGAAGGCTCAGCGTGGCCCAACACGACGCAAGGTCGACACCCTGATCAGGTGCCGACCTTGGCTCGCAGCGACGCTGCGCTTACTTGTTGGTGAGGGCCGCGACGCCCGGAAGCACTTTGCCCTCCAGGAACTCGAGGGAGGCACCGCCACCGGTCGAGACGTGCGAGACCTTGGACGCGACGCCCGCCTTCTTCACCGCCGACGCTGAGTCACCACCACCGATAATGGTCGTTGCACCGGCGGCTGTCGCTTCCGCGAGGGCCTCCGCTACGGCAATGGTGCCCTTGGCCGAGGCGTCGATCTCGAACACGCCCACCGGGCCGTTCCAGATCACGGTCTTGGCGCCGAGCAAGATGCTGCGGAACGCCGCGATGGTCTCGGGACCGGCGTCCACGCCCTCCCAATCGCTCGGCATGGCCTTGGTGGAAACGACCTTGGTGGCGCCCAAAGTACGCGCCTTGAAGTCCAGTTTGTCGGTCACGACGACGTCCGTGCCTAGCACGATCTTATCGCCGGCCTCTGCGAGCAGGCTCTTGGCGAGCTCCACCTTGTCGTTCTCACAGATCGATTTGCCGATCTCGAGGCCTTGCGCCTTCAAGAACGTGTACGTCATGCCACCGCCAATGAGCAGTTTGTCGACCTGCGGGAGCAGGTGCTTAATGACGTCAATTTTGCCCGACACCTTCGAGCCACCGATGATGGCGACGAACGGGCGCTTCGGCTCGGCGAGCGCGCCGCCCAAGTAGTCCAGTTCCTTCTTCATCAGGTAACCGGCTGCGGCTTGCGGCACAAACTTGGTGATGCCCTCGGTCGAAGCGTGCGCACGGTGCGCGGTGCCGAAGGCGTCGTTCACGTACACGTCCGCGAGCGAGGCGAGCTTCTTGGCGAAGCCGGCATCGTTCGCCTCTTCCTCGGCGTGAAAGCGCAGGTTCTCGAGCAGCAGCACTTCGCCACCCTTGAGCGCGGCCACGGCCTGCTCGGCCGGCGCGCCCACGCAATCGTCCGCGAACGCTACGGGCGAGCCGAGCAGTGCCGCGAGCGCTTCCGCGACAGGGCGCAGACTGAACTCCGGGTTACGTTTGCCGTCCGGGCGACCAAGATGCGACATCAAGATGACCTTGGCACCCTTGTCCTTCAGGTACTTGATGGTCGGCAGCGACTCCTTGAGGCGCTTGTCGCTCTCCACTTTACCGTCCTTGAGCGGCACGTTGAAATCGACGCGCATGATGACGCGCTTGCCGGCAGTCTCGATATCTTCCACGAACAGTTTTCGCTGGGTGCTCATGCGCCGGGGCTTAACAAGGGCACGCCCCGGTGTC
>JBDUEO010000531.1:0-2690 GCA_040002335.1 Parafilimonas sp.
GCGAACACTTATTATTTGAATGGTGGCTTTTTAGCAGATAAAGAAACTGGTAAAGCAATTCATTTTTCTGATCCCACAGGTTACATGATGATCTTTAAAAAAGTTATTGGTGCTGAGGGAGACATCTTCATCAGCCGTATTTCACAAGAGGGGAAAACTTTTTGGGAATTAAATACCGGGGTAAAACAGTGGGTTGACTATTATTTTGCAGGCAACATCTTATTCATTTTTGCAAATGATAACAAGGCAATTGACAGCGGTAACTGCAGCATTTTACTGATAGTGGATTGCCGGTCAGGAAACGTTAAGAGGTACGATTATTTTAAAGATCAAATGCGACAATGACTATACTGATCATCGAATTGCCTGGATGACCGGACGGGTTACAAGTCCAAATAATAAACAGAATTTTTTTATGAAGATCAAACTAAACGTTACTACAATTTTTGCTTTCCTGTTGCTTACAATCGTAATGCTTGAACTGCATGAGCTGGTACACATAACCGTTGGTAGGATGATTTGTGGATGCTGGGGCATGCGTGATTTCAATGCCTGGCATTTATGCGAAGGTTGCGGGGAAATTCATTCATTTGCATGGCTGGCAACTTTGGCTGGTCCGTTATTTTCATTTGCCCTGATGTGGTTGGGAATGTGGTTACTGTATGCTGTAGATAGCTGCAAAAAATCTGTTGGCTTTTGCCTGGTATTTGCCAACATTCCTTTTGGCAGAATCACGCAGGTGATGAAAGGTGCCGGCGACGAAATGGTTGTAAGCAGGCAGTTGCTCAAACATGTATTTACAAATGTTCAGATAACGTGGATATGTTCATTGATCGTGGCCCTTATCGTTTTACCACCTGTAGTAAAAGCATTTTCAGTGCTTATCAATCGCCGCAGATGGTTATACCTCGTCGGTTTTCTCTGCTTGCCGCTCCTGTTTATTTTATTGTATATTCTTATCGGTATGAATTCGTTGTTAAACAATGGATTTCTTTCGACTCCATGGATCATGGGAACACCAATCCTCATCAGCATACACACAGGCATAGCAATTGTGCTATTGGTTGTTTTTAGAAAAAATATTTACGGGATTTTAACGTCTCCGAACACAATGGCTGCAGAAAGTTGATTTAGCCTTTTACTGATATGAGTGGAGGATGGATAAAACGGAGTAGGCAGATGATTAGCGATAAATGTTGCAGGCGCAGCGTCACCGATAATAAATTTAATAATTAATCTGTCATTTTTTGGAACAAAAAGTATATCAGTGAATATATCCTCAGTCCTTATGATTCGCGAAAAGAATCCGGACAGACCGTTTTCCAATTCCACAAGGAGGTAAAAAAAATCACATCATTGAATTATATCTCACCAACCCGGAAAAATAAAGGTTACTCACAACACCTGCACAATCAAAAATTTCAAATAATGCGTATTCTCCTGCTCACTGATAATTGGATGGTCCGCTAATTGTCCATTAAATACTACCTGGCGTATTCTTACAGCCTCGTTTGCATTGCTAAGAAAATTTTGTTGGCGAAAAGAACATGATCATAATCGTTTTTCCTGAATCTGATATTTCATGCCGTAAAAAATATATTACCTGGGTTTAAGAAAACAAATTTTCATTTTCCCAATACTATTTAACCTCCTTCAAGCGAAAATGAATATTTATCATTGTTGTAAATAAAATTTATTGATCAGCTGCTGATCCTAAATCCATATATCGAAAACACACCCAATCCATCAAATTGTCGAAGGAAGGCCCAAACAATGAACATATTGATGCCGACGATAATTAGACAAAAAAATAAACCAGCCGTTATTGATTTTAGCAAAGGCGATGCATATAGCTGTTTGTGAAATTGACGGTCAGCATAAGCAACAAGAAAAGCTACTGTAAGAATGTATAACGTGTAATCATCAATCCCACGGTAAATACGAAAAAAATAAGCCAGTATATAATTGATGGAATTAACAAATATATCAATTGTTGTTTTTAGTGAAAACAGCATCATTGCAAAAACGGTGTATTCGCTATAGCGGAGCCGGGATTTTTTATGATGCAAGGCGAAAAATGCAAGTGCAATGCATGGTATTATAATGAGCAACATGGCTTTGTTATAAACGTTGAACAACCTTGCATATTCATTATTATCATGAAATATATTTTGCTTTAGAGTAAGCAAACTACTTTCTATAAATGCATTAATTGCTGTTACAAGAAGAAAAAATGTAAATGGATTGTAATACCGCTGACGCTTTCCCTCCACGATATATTCATAGGCAACTTTTCCGGACCCAATAATTATTTTCTTCAACATTACAAGAAAACTTTTATCAGCATGGGTGAAAGCATGGAATACCTCATGGAAAATATTTGTGAATGTGAATGGGTGTATATCGGCTTTCTGTCCACAGGTATTACAAAACATGCCATTAAAATCTGTACCACAGTTTTTGCAATGATGCTCCATCAATTTGATTTTAAACAAAAATACGGGATGCGTGTATAAAATTGTTTTTTGATATTTGAATCCGAAATAATGCAGACTGTAAAGCCATTTCGTTTAATTTAAAAAATGTTAATCCTGTCATTGAGGTAGATTTCGCGAAGCCAGAAAAATATGGAGAACTCACAACACCTGCACAATCAAAAATTTCAAATAATGCGTATTCTCCTGCCCACT
>JBDUEO010000532.1:0-2682 GCA_040002335.1 Parafilimonas sp.
CATCCAAACCTTCACCCGCCGCTATGCTCGCCCTGCCCAAGACAAGCTGGACCTGAGCTGCCTAGCGAGCGCCGCGCACCTGGCGGTCATCGAGCGCGTGCTCAAGGGTGCTGACCCAGCCATGACCGCCGCCGGACACGACCCCACCGAAATCATGGAGCGAATTGCCCTGGAACGCGCCGGCCGCGCCTAGCGCGTGTTCGTGCCCGTAAACGTGCCCGTAAACGTGCCCGTGCCCGTGCCCGTGCCCGTGCCCCTGCCCCTGCCCGATCGCGCTCTCATCTTTCCCGGCTTCTGTGGGTCGCCTCGCGACAGCCTGCGTGCGTGGGGTTCGGCACAGCCGGCAGAACAGCGCGCTAAACTCCGCCGCCGGGCCCCGCGTTCGAGGGCGGGGGGCCCTGAATCACCTACGCACGAAACGACGTGGCACAGCGATGAAAGAGGGGGCGCGAGCAAGAGTCTCTGCAATGCGGAGACAATCCGTAACCGCCATTGCTTCTGGTCAGAAATTGGCGCTGACCAGTCGAGCGGCGAATGGCTCAATGACGTCCTGCATCAGGCGCCTGCCTTGTATCTCGAGCTGCGCGGTCGTGACCCCCAGACCACCCAGAAGCCCGATGTTCGTCGTGACGTGAGCCTCGCGGAGCGCGAGTTGGCTCCCGAGCAGCTCGTTGAGTCCGGCCCCCACGCGCTCGGCGAGCGCAGGGGCTTCTCCGCTGAAGCTAGTGAGGAGAGCTCGAGTCCACGTCTCCTGCCACGTCTCCAGTAGATCTTGCGGTTCCAACCACGCGAGCGCGAGCACGCGACCGAGATCTTTTGCGCTGCGAAGAATCTTTTTCCCCTCGAATTCTGCGCTCATGCGGGCTGTGCCTAACGCGGGGTGTGAAAGGAGGTTGGCAAGCGCCATCAGTGCAGGTGAAGCGTGCTGTATGCCGAACGTCGTGTTGTGTCGCTCGTGCCCGAGCAGGGTCATGAACCGAAAGCAGGGCATTCCGTACCAGCCATCATCAAGTTTGCACGGCACCCACGTCTGTGCGTCGGTTTCTCCAGGGGTAGGAAGCCCGAGGAGTTCGATGAAGAAGGCCTCACTCTGCGGCGGGTGGAGCCTGATGGCGCGTAGTGACGCCACTGGGAAAGGACTCTTCTGTGGGAAGCATTGCTCTGTGCGGCGCCAACCTTCTGCGAGGAGCCGCTTTGCAATTTGAGCGCATTCGTCGACTGCTCCCGCTGGATGCACGATGACGTCGGCGTCCTTGGTATTGACCGCTTGCTGTCCGAGTCGAGACCGGTGGTAGTACGCTGCTGCTAGGCTTCCTACGACCAGCATGTTCCGATGAAGGTCATTGGGGATGGTCAGCGCGACCATCTCGAGGAGTTTAGCTGGATCGATCGTCACGATGCGTCCCCCCTCAAGTGCTGAGTGAATGCCTGCGCCTGGGACTCAAGCCGCAATTCGTAGAGGTCGAGAAGCACTTCTACCGGATCTGCGTACGGGATGGCATGTGGCCCTTTTTGAAATAGTGACTGCGCTCGCGAAAGCCGATGGATCGCGGCAACTGATCTGGGATCGGCGCTGGGGACGGCGATCAAGCCCGCATCGGCCTTGAGCAACCTTGTGGGCTCGTAGGGGCCGCCGCGAGGAGCCCAGATGGTCAGATCGATCCGCGGGATGCCGTTTAGATCGAACTCCGGGTGGTAGTGCCGCGCGGCGACGACCCCACCGAACGCGACGTGTGCGGGCTTCGCACGCTCGAGCCTTTCCCGCAGCCGTGCCGGATCGGCCGCCCGCCCCGACACATCAATCAGCCACATCGTTTGCCGGAGCGATTCACTCAGAATAGCTGCCTCCTCCAGCGTTCTTTTCGGTAAGCCCCGAAGTTCAGCGCGCCGGTCCTTCGATCGATCGACTTCACCGCGACGATCAAGATGCTCGAGCGCCAAGCTGACGGTCGGGTGACTGCAGCCGGCTCGTTGCATGATCTCCTGGATTCGGAGAGGGCCTTCTCTTCGCAGCCAAGCCTCGAGGAGCACCTTCATGACATCGAACGAGACGGCGGGGCCTGCATTCTGCGAGCCGCGGACCACTCGCCCCGCCGGTCCTGACTCGATCTGCAGAGCTGCGCGTGCAATTGCCTCAAGGTCGGAACTAGGTGACGACATCCACGTCGTGCCATGCGCAAACGCAACGATAGCGAGCCTGTCAGCGACTTCGGGCCTGAGGGCGGCGAGAGCCTCGGCGTAGGCCTCTTTCACTCGCTGAATGGTGATTCTCGGGATTTGTATCGCAAGTATTCCCTGAGTCGCGTTCGGTTGTTGGTTAAGCCATACGGCTACCTGCATTAGGCCGTCGCGAAGGTCTCGGAGCCCCTGGCCGCGAGCTTTAAGCGCATCAACAACATTCTCAGGCAAGCCAATTTCACCGAGGGTCTGGTGGATCCCGGAATGCTGGAGAATGGCCCCGAAAAGGACCTTTACGAAGCCTATAGCAAGCTTCCCGCTAACGGCCCCTTGGAAGATGTCGCGGAACTTCGTCCATACATCGACCGGTTCTTCGACAAAGTAATGGTGAATGCTCCCGACCCCAAGGTTCGTGAGAATCGCCTCAGTATGTTGAGCGACATGCTCGAAAAGTTTTCTTCGATCGCCGACTTCTCGGAGATCGTAACCTCAGGAGACCAGAAA
>JBDUEO010000533.1:0-2666 GCA_040002335.1 Parafilimonas sp.
GCATTTATACAGCCACATCAACCAATGCTCATTATTTAAATGATGAAAAAGCAAAACGAACAGTTGAAAGTGGTTTGGACCGTTTAATAATTTCTATTGATGGCACAACGCAGGATGTGTATAAGCAATATCGTATTGGCGGCAACCTTGATAAAGTTATACAAGGCGCACGCAATATTGTAAAATGGAAAAAGGAATTAAAGAGTAAAACGCCTTTTGTTTTTTTCCAGTTTCTTGTTGTTAAACCAAACGAACATCAAATTGAAGACATTAAAAAACTTGCAAAAGAAGTTGGTGTTGACCAGGTTCGTTTCAAAACTGCGCAGGTGTATGATTATGAAAATGACCCGCATAATTTAATTCCAATTAATAATAAATACAGCCGTTACCGCAAAGATGCAAATGGAAAAATGCAAAGCAAAAGCGGCATGAAAAACCATTGCTGGAAATTACATCATGCCAATGTAATAACGTGGGATGGCATGGTTGTACCTTGCTGTTTTGATAAAGATGCAATGCACAGGCTTGGCAATTTGCAAACGCAATCTTTTAAAGAAATCTGGCATAATGATAACTACAAACAATTCAGAAGTGAATTGATGAAGAGCCGCAAGAATATTGATATCTGCGCTAACTGCAGCGAAGGCTTAACTGTTTGGGAAGATTAATTCTTAAACATTCAAAACAATAAATCTGTATTATATCAAATAAAAAAAGGCTGCTTATAAAAAGCAACCTTTTTTATTTCTGCAGAAATTATTTATTATTAAGGTCTACCTGCTTTTGGTGCTGCAGATCCGTTTTCCTGAAGTGCCTGGTTAAAATCACCTGTCATGCCAGGCGGCAATGTAATATTCATTTCCTTAGCTACTAATGGAAATACATTATCTACATTAGAACCAAGTTCAAGTGCGCTAGGCTTTAATATAAGCGTATATTTTTTTGCTGCCAGTACTTTTTTATATGCCACCAATATTCTTTGGTAAAGCGGCGCTGTTAAAGTGCTTCTGTAATTATCTGATTTCTGCTGTGCAATTTGCTGCCAGTAAACCAGGTTATATGTCATCTGCTGTTTTTGCTGGTTGTTATAATCCATAATGGTTTTAGATACACCTTTCGCAGAATCTGATTTAAGCGTACTATCCAATCTTTGATATTCGCCCTGGTATATCTGGTATTCTACACCTAACGTATCTTTCTCGTAAGATTGCACCAAACTATCAACACCACGATATTCCGGCATTGCCTGAACCATAAGATCAAGATCGAAAACACCTACTTTAATTGCAGGCGCAGTTTGACCAAAAGAGGTTGTAACCCCAAAACATAAGGCAGTAATACAAAAGGCTGCCAGGAAAACTTTCTTCATTTGTTATTGTTTAAAATTTATAGTTTAATTCTTTATCCCGAGTTGCTGCAGTATATCATTACTGCGGTCTAATTTTGGGTCGGCAAATATAATAGTAATTCCTTCACTTTTGTCTAATACAAAATCATAGCCGCGTGCAACCGCCATTTTTTGCACAGCATTATAAACCTTATCCTGTATAGGTTTAACTATCATTTCTCTTTCTTTAAATAAATCGCCTTCGTAACCAAATCTTTTTTTCTGCAGGTCTCTTAATTCTTTTTCTTTATTAAACAATTCATCTTCGCGCTTTTTCTTCAATGTATCGCTTAGCATATATTGTTCGGCATCGTAATCTTTATACATATCATTCAATTGCGCCTGCAGGTTATCAATTTCCTTTTGCCATTGATCGCTTATTGCCTGTAACTTTTTATCTGCATCAACATACTCAGGCATTTTGCTTAAAATATATTTTGTATCGATAACAGCATATTTCTGTGCCTGGCTGCTAAAAGCAAATCCAATTAAAAGCACTGTGATAAAAGTTATGTTCTTCATGACAGGGAAATTTAATGATTTTTAATTTTTAGGTTGTTAAATGTAAATTAATCCGGTTCATAACCCAACATAAATGTAAATCTTGAAACATCTTTAAATGTTTGATTAGGGCCATACCTGTCTAAACCTATACCGTAATCAAAGCCTAACAAACCAAACATTGGAAGAAAAAACCGCACGCCTGCACCAACAGAACGGCGCAACTTGAATGGATTATAATCCCTGAAACTATACCAGCCGTTGGCAGCTTCAAAAAATGTTTCTGCATAAATTGTACTGCTTGGGTTTAGTGCAAAAGGATAGCGTAACTCAAGTGTATATTTATTAAAAATGGTGAAGTATTCTGAAGCACCTTGCTGGTCTGGGTTTATTCTTGGATCTGAAGTTTGATAAACCGGGTAACCGCGTTGTGCAATAATATCATAACCCAACAATGCGTAGCTGTTACTTAAACCTGCATCACCAAGTTGAAAGCGTTCAAAAGGTGAAATAGCAAGATTGGAATTATACCTGCCTATGTAACCATATTTTGCGGCAAGCTTAAGTACAAATTGTTTGTTCCTGTCTGGCCCGGTTGGCTTTCCTAATGGCACATACCATTCGCCTGTAAAGCGCCATTTATAATATTCAATTAATGTATATGGATTAGACCAGTTAACTATTTTTTTATCAATTAACGAAAATGGTGGTGTTGCCTGTAAGGTTAACAGGAAGTTTGAACCTGTTCTCGGGAATATTTGCTGATCTTCAGAATAAC
>JBDUEO010000534.1:0-2665 GCA_040002335.1 Parafilimonas sp.
TAGAAAACTTTTTTGGGTTGGGTTATAATTAAAAAAAAGGAAGCTGTTTCGGCAGCTTCCTTTTTGTGTAAACAACTTTTAGTAACCGTTAATTATTTTTTTGCCGGGTACAATACAGCCGTTAAAACATTATCGCCGCCCAATAATTTATTGGCTGCATTTTTAATGTCGTCTGTTGTAAGCGCATTTACATTTTGTTCATAATTAAATATGCGCTGCGGGTCATCACCCTGAAAATAAATTCCCTGCAATTTGCCGCTCCAGAAACTGTTTTCCTTTAGCTGCACCTTGTATTGTTCCAACCATGTTTTCTTTACTTTATCCAGGTCTGTTTGCTGCGGGCCATCAGTTTTTATTTCTTCAATTTCTGTATTAGCCGATTTAATTAATGTATCAACATTGCTGGGGCCGCAGGGCAACTGTAATACAAATGAATAGTTATTGTAAGGCAGTTTTGTTAACCCGCCATAAATTCCGCCGCCATAAATAGCACCGAGTTTTTCACGCAGGTCTTCATCAATTTTTATATCTAAAATTGCCGTAAGCGCCTGCGCTTTTAAAGCAAGGTCATCATCATAAGCAACCACACCTGAATAAACTTTTAGAATTAAACTTTTATCTTCTGTGCCTTTATATACATTTAAATCAACGTCGCCTTGCACGGGGCGAACGCCATTATCTGCAAACAAAGCCTGGTTGTTTGTATGCGGCAAGCCGCCAATATAAGTTGCAAGCAATTGCTTTATTGAATCAACATTTATATTGCCTGTAAAAATGAAAGTAAAGTCGTTGGCATCGCTTAACTGGCTATTATAAATTTCGAGTGCGCGGTTTAAATTAATGCTATCAAAATAATAAGGCTTTGGAATAATTACCGGCGCCAATGCATTTTGTTGATATAATGTTTGATAGAAGGTATCAATAAAAGAAGTTTGCGGATCCTGCATGGCAAATTGCACAGACGATTTTTGCTTTTCTTTCCATGCATTAAATAATGCTTCATCTTTTTTTGGCGATGTACAATATAAATAAACAAGCTGCAGCATGGTTTCAAAATCTTTCACGCTGCTGTTGCCGCTAACGCCTGCACTTAAACCGCTTATACGTGGCGCAACACCAACATTTTTGCCGGCAAGAAATCTTGAAAGATCAGTGGGAGAGAAGTCGCCAATACCCATTTGCTGTACAATTGTTGCCGCATAATTTGCGCTGTATTTATCTATCGCATTATACCTTGAAACCCCACCTTTATGAAATGATGTAAGCAAAATTTCATCGTTCTTAAATTCAGTTGGTTTTAAAATAACTTTTGCGCCGTTTGAAAATGTAAGCTCTGTTGTGCCAAGCAAATCATTCTTTGTTTCGTTGGTAATAGTTCCGGCCTGTGGTTTAGTTTTTAGTAATGATGAGGCCATGGCTTTTTCAGTGTAAGGCGTAACGGGCATCTTCATGGCTGCATAAACTTCCTGTAATAATTGAGTGCTGTCAGGCAATTTGTAATCGCTTTCAGATGGGCCGGTAAGGCTTACAAATATGTGTGGATTTTGTTTTAGCGGATCTGCTAAAGCATTTACTTCATTCAAATTTATTGCAGGAAGGAGTGTATTGTTTAAGTTGTATTCTACAGTAATTCCTGGTGATGGTTCCTGCGTTAAAAAATTATCAATATACTCCTGCACATAATTAGCAGATTCATTTTTATCCCTGTTGTTATAAGACTGCTCAATAAACGATAACTGCCTTTTTTTTGCGCGGTCCAGCTCAGCATCTGTAAAGCCATATTGTTTTACACGTTCTAATTCTTTTACCATCGCATTTAAAGCAGTATCTGGTCCGCTTTTACCAGCCACAGCAAAACCACTGAAGCCTTCATAACCTCTTGCATAACTGCTGAAGTTTGTGGAAGCAAAAAGAAACGGCGGATTATCACTTTTAGTGAGATCAGCAAAGCGCTGGTTAAGCATTGAAGTAAAAAGATTTTTTATAAGTAGGTTTTTATAATCACCAACTGTTACATCAGGCTTTTCAATAAAAAAAGGATAATCAACTTCTACAACAAAATTGGTTGCTTCTTTATCTGTTACAACAACTGCTTCATCTTTTGCACGCGCAGGTATGGTAGCATAAAATCTTTTCTTTTCATTTGGCGGATTTTTTAAACTGCCGAAATATTGCTTTACAAGCTGCTCTGTTTTATTTACATCAACATCACCAACAATTATAACAGCTACATTATCCGGCCTGTACCATGTATGATAAAATCTTCTTACGGCATCGTAAGGAAATGTTTTTAAAATACTGTCTTTGCCAATTGGCAGGCGTTCTGCATATCTTGAACCTTGGTATTGAACAGGAAATGTTTTTTTAAACATGCGGTCATCTGCGCCTTTACCTAAACGGCTTTCTTCAAGCACCACACCGCGTTCGCCATCAATCTGGTCACTGTCAAAAGAAAGGCCGCCAGCCCAATCCCGCAACACAGTTAAGCCTTTTCTAAAGTTAGATGTATCAGTTAATGGAATTGGTAAAATGTAAACGGTTTCGTCAAAGCCTGTGTATGCATTTAAATCAGCACCAAACTGAACACCGATGCTTTGCAAAAAATTTACGAGTTCATTCTTTTTAAAATGTTCACTGCCGTTAAAAGCCATGTGTTCATTAAAAT
>JBDUEO010000535.1:0-2659 GCA_040002335.1 Parafilimonas sp.
GTTTTGTGCTGACTAATTGCTGACCACTTTGCTGACTTTTTGGAGGGCAAATCGTGTCCGTCCGTTTGAACACGTGGTATCGCTAAATTTGCCAGCATGGTTTGCTATTTAGGTGAGGCAAGCGAGAGGATCGAATCCCAAAAGCGAACGCTGTCACAAACTAAAATTTCCAACGAAAGAGGTTTCTCATGCCACGCAAAGGTGCGCGGGATCTGGCTAAGGAGCAATATTGGCGCGGCGTCATTTGCGACTGGCAATCTGGCGAGAACAGTGTTGCTGTTTTTTGCCGACTTCACGGACATCAATATAATCAGTTCCAAAAATGGCGAAAAGTCATCCGGCAACGAGATGTAGAAATTGCGACCGCTCATCGTAAGGCAGCTAGTTTGAGGACCGGAACCAGCCGAAACGCACAGAGCACTAAGCAGTCTCACCCACACTTCGTACCGGCCACAATCAAGGATTCTCTTGCTGCGAAACCCGCTTCCTTGAATGAATCGAAAGTCGAAATAGTCTTGCCTTGCGGCTTAGTATTGCGCATTACTTCTGAGTGTCGGACTGACTTTCTCACGTCCATCGTAACAGCACTGGAGGAACGCGCGTGCTAAATCCTTCTTCCTCGGTCCGAATCTTCGTCTCTACGAAACCCGTGGACATGCGACGTTCATTTGATGGCTTGTTCGAACTTGTTCAGAGTACTATTCGTCAAGACCCATACACTGGACACATCTTCCTCTTTCGAAGTCGAAAAGCTAACGTCATAAAAGCTCTCTGGTGGGACGTCGACGGCTGGGCCATCTTCGCTAAACGGCTTGAGATTGGCACGTTTCGTTTTCCCGATGTTCGCTTCGTTGATGGACACTACGAACCGGTCGAAATTGAACGCGCCGATTTGCTCATGCTTCTCGAAGGTATTGATACTGACTCAGTTAAAAGGCTAAAGCGCTATCGCAAACCCAGTCTGAAACAATCAATAAATACGTAAGGCACTCGTGCTCGGATGACGGCATATATGGTGGCACGTTAGTTGTGCCTGATCTTTGCTTGCCTGCAAGCGGAAGTGGTATCATTTACTTACTGCCACTACACATGGTGCTTTGTGGAAAACGAGAAGTCGCTACTAAAAGAAAAATACGAGACGGAAATTCAACGCCTTACTTCTTTGAACGAAGTTCTGCAACGACAGTTGAAGCAGGCGCTTGATGGTATCGACGAACAGCGCAAGCTCCTCAAAGATCTGCAAGAAAAGCTTGATGTCTTGATCGCTCAAACGAAAAAACGCAACAAGCGTGACTACGGAAACAAAACGGAAAAACACAACCCTCGCCCAGCTTCTCCTAAGCCTCCCCTCATTGCTCCTGAAGAAAAATCGACTGGACTTAAACACATCCTCGAAAATGCTAAAAATCTTTCCAGTCAACCTATTCACCATTGTGTTAATCCACAAGACTCCGTCTGCCCTGATTGCATTGTAGAGACAGAGTTCGTCAGCAATCTGCTCACTAGACAACTCGAAATGGTCAGCGCTAGCCTCAAGGTTATTGAACATAATCAGGAAACCCGCGCTTGTCCTCGATGCAAGCAGTACATCATCACTGCTGAAAAACCTTGCCCACCCATCCCCGGCAGTTACGCCGGACCTCGCCTTTTGGGTGAAATAATTGTCGGCAAACTTGACGATGGACTTCCTAACAATCGGCAGCAAAAAATCTTCGCCCGTAGTAATGTCACCATTCCTCGCTCTACTCAATGCGATTGGATGCAACACACTGCCAGCACTCTCTCCCTTCTGTATGTCTTGCTCAAAAAAGAGCTGCTCCTGTCTGCCATCATCAAAACCGATGACTCGTCCATTAAAATTCAAGACCGCAAACACAAAAACAACATTCGCAAAGGCAAAATTACAACCTACATCGGCGACTCTAACCACAAAGTTAACCTTTTCGATTTCTCTCCGGATCTTTCCTTCGACAAGAATCTCGCCTTTCTCAAAGACTTCAAAGGCATCGTTCAGGCCGATGCCGCTGGCGGCTTCGATGCCTTGTTCAAAGATGGACAAAGAATCGAAGCCGGCTGTAGTGCTCATTCCAGACGCAAGTACTTCGAAGCAGAATTCACTGAGAAAGTAGTTTGCAATGCCGTCCTTGATTTTTACCGCGCTTTGTACCATATCGAGCGGGAAATCAAAGACAAACCATCGGCCTTTAGATTGGCTATTCGGCGCAGAAGATCTAAGCCCCTGATCAAACTTTTGAGAAAAGTCATAGTCAGAGCTAAAGCCAATCTTCATCCGACTCACGAGCTGATGAAGGCTATCAATTACACTTTGAACCACTGGTTGGCACTGACTAGATTTCTCAAGAACTCTGACATTGCCATCGACAACAACGAGTCGGAAAGAGCAATCAAATGCTGGGTGCTGGTTAGAAAAAATAGCTTGTTTGCAGGCTCTGACAAGGGCGCCGAAGCCATCGCTATTCATCTCTCTTTCATCGCCACCGCCAAACGCAACGGCATCAATCCCGTCGATTGGTACGCTGACGTCTTGTCTCGCATTAACGAATTGCAAACAAACCAACTGCAACAGCTTCTTCCTCACAATTGGTCTCCGCCTTAGGAACCGCTCGTCCCTTTCTCAGTGACCTTCTTAAGGAAATCA
>JBDUEO010000536.1:0-2654 GCA_040002335.1 Parafilimonas sp.
ACACCAATATCGCCAGTGCTAAAATCACTGTAATTTAGATACTGTGTTCCTAACTGCAGTTCTGCCCATTTATATTTTGGATTGATGCCGAAGTTGTTTAATGGATTAGTAAGAAACTGCCAGAAATCTTGAGGCTTGCCGCCAATACTTCCAAAGCCGCCTAACCCACTCCATGAAGTTGGCGGCGTAACAAAATTGGTTTGCATTGGAGTGAAATTAAAATTTACAGGCACACTCCATTTACCAAAATTAAATATGGGTGCAAAATTGAAACGAACTAAGTTCCATGGCCTGCGCGGAGTGTAGTACGTACCATTCGGGTTAAGGTTTAAACCATATCCTTCATAGCTTACACCCATGCTGCCACTGAGCGAAAACTTGGGGGGTGATGGCTGCTGCGCAAAGAGCTTGCAGCAGGTGAAAATGAATATAAATATGATGTTGAATTTTTTCATTATTAATTTTATAAATCGTGCGTGGCAGTTATGAAATTGGTTATGTCATTATTCTTCCTGTTTTTGAATATTCACTTTCATAGAAAAAATATTATTGCTCTCGTCGCTTTCTTTGTATTTGTGCTCAGGATCAACTTCAATTTCTAAAATGTATTCACCATTTTTTAACCCTTTTGGTAATTGCAAAAACTGGCCTTCGTACATCATACCGTAATAATCATAACCACCTACACTTATACCTTGCTTTGAAAGACTGCATGCATAGTATTCACCTAAAGAATAGTTGGGCATATTGGTACCATAAAATTTTTTGTTTATATAGCTGCTGCTGTCTTTTTCGTACAGCATACCTGTAGTAAATAAACAGTAACTTACCTTTTGACCTTTACAAACAATTATTCTTTTGCCTTTTACATGTTGCACCAAACGCATCTCAATCCAATTATCAACATGATAATGGTTGTGCCCTGGTTTGCTGTCAAAATAAATGGTACCTGCTTTTGTTTTTATATCAAAAAAACCAGTACTAGTTTTCGAATATATTTTTTGATATAAATCATATCGCCTTTGATCTTTATTTTGAGTGGTATCTGTTATGCAGCAACTGCCATCCAAGGCTGTATCGGGTGCAACTTCCAATGGGCCTAAACCAATATTGGCAATGGCAACAGATATTTTTAATTGTCCGGGATAGGCAGCATCATTCCAGGCGAATTCCTCGTATTGTGTTTTTGAAAACTGAGGAACAATTACTAAATCGGGTAAGAGTTCACAACTTTTATTATTAGTATTGCAAGAACATAATTCCGGTTGGCTGAAATTGCAATATTGTCTTTGCCTGATGAATGCGGGCTTATTACCAAACGTAATGCTTACTGAATCTAAAAAACCTGATTCACCTTCTTTAAGATCTTCTATTAATAATTTCCATTGCCCGTTGGGATTGCCGCCATTATTCAGGCTTGATAATTCTCCATCAGGCGTGTAATTGCCTGTAAACGGCGGCTTCGCTTTATTCACTAACCCATTTTTTCCATATTGCTGAAACGTAGTGTGCATATAGTTCTTCCCCTCTAAGCCGCCATTACGGTTTGTAACCCAAACTGTACTCCCATCTGGTGATTGTAGCTGTATTTTCAAATCGCTTACGCGGTTATGATGGAGTGTTAATTGAATTTTTTCAATCCCAAAACCAGTATCGGTTTTTGTTGGCAGGCCTGATACTTCTATTGGTATTTGTTGTATAAAAAAACGGTTGGAAAAATCATTGAGCGTTACATTTTTTGCTGAAAATGTTTGTGCATTTGGAGCATAAGATAAACAGCAAGCTAATACAAGAAATAAAGCAGGCAGTTGTATAAGCCTGCTTTTAATAATGGTTCTATTCATTTCTATTGCAGGTTAAACGTAAAGCATTTCATTACTTCTGTTTCGCAACATTTCGCATCTCTGATGATAAACTTTACACAGACTTCTGCTTTAAGTGTGCAACAGTTTAAGCCTGTAACACCAGGTATACCTAAGTTTAAGGTTAATGTATTATTCAAAACAGTGGGAGTGTTTCCGCGAGGACCTAATGACCATCCCCATTCTCTCATATCTTTTTCGGCAGGTGGTAGAGAAAGCGGTATTTGATTAATTGCGCCTGATAAAGTAGCTGAATTTATACTTGCCCAGGTTTGCGGCTTGTTTCTGCAAAGAATACAATTATCATTCCCAGCAGTTGTTGTCAATCTAAACTCTTCTATCAGCATTCTAACTTCAGAAACAGGCATAGAGGACGTAAGTGTAAAGCTTGTTGTTGCTGTAGAAACCGGGTTAGCATTACTCGTATTATTTTGAGTGGTAATATTAACCGCAGATTGATCGATAGTAACGTTTCCCGCACATGGACAAACAGGTGGTGGGCAATCAAACTTTACCAGTATAGATTTTGGCGGGCAGGTTGTTGAACCGCAGGTAGGCGTAACTGTTATTGAATAAGGTTTATTACATGGCAAACCATTAAGCAGGTTTAAATTAAAACTATTGGTATGTCCTTTAATAGTCTGGTCTGATTTAAGAATGCTGTCCGTATTATCCGTGTTAAAATTGTGAATGATGTTACGGCTTGTATTTGTTCCTTTAATATCATTATAATTTCCATTTGCCATGATACCAATAGTATTTTTATTATTCATCGTATAATCAACTCCGGCT
>JBDUEO010000537.1:0-2645 GCA_040002335.1 Parafilimonas sp.
TCAGCTTCTATATTTCGGGAGCGGTTGTGATAAATAATATTCATTTCATAAGCGCCTTTACAGCGTTTTGCCATTTCAATTCCAATGCGGCCAAGGCCAAATACACCAAGTGTTTTATGTTTTAATTCTATACCAAGATTTGATATTGGCGTAAAGTGGCTCCATTCGCCTTTCTCAATTTTTTTATGCATGAAAAACATTTTTCTTGATGAAGTAATCATTAGCCCGAAAGCAATGTCTGCAGTGGCATCTGTTAAAACGTCGGGCGTATTTCCAACGGGAATTCCAAGTGCTGTTGCTTCTTCAATATCTATATTATCATAGCCAACACCAAATTGCGAAATGATTTGAAGATGGCTGCATTCTTTTAAAAATGCTGCATCAATTTTAGCTGTAAGCGTGCATAATAATGCATTGCATTGTTTTGCATTGGCGAGTAAAATATCTTTTGGTATCGGTTCATTATTATTCCAGGTGATTACATCAAAATTTTCATGGCGCAGCATATCAATGCCAATTTGCGGCAACACGCTGCTTACAAAAATTTTTATGTTATGCAAATCGTTATTCATCATACAAAATATTTTGTGCTGATTGTAAATATAGAATTATGCCGGGCATTTTACCGTTGATTTAGCTGGTAACATAATTGTATTTTTACAATAATTTATTTGTATGAAATCGAAACAGGAAATTATTGAAGACTGGCTGCCGCGATATACGGGAGAGAAGCTGAAAAATTTTGGCAAGTATATTTTGCTTACCAATTTTTAGTCATTACATATAGATGTTTGCTGACATTTTTACAAATTGGTATTGATTCACTGAAACAACTTATGAACAACAAAGAAACAGTAAGGCATTTGCGGTTTTAATATAGCACTGCAATAATTATATAAGCGCTTATATAATTTATATCCCAAATTATTAAATAGTATGAATGTATGTTACGCTGTCTTTTAAATTTTTTAACTCCATTTCAACAAAAAAGTTTTTTACACCGCCAATTTTAACCGCTTTGAAAAATTCTTTCCAATCTATCACGCCTTGCCCTATTGTTACTTCTTTTTTATCTGCTGTCCAATCTGATAAGTGTGATGAGATAAATCTGCCTGGATATTTTTTAAAATAGTCAGCGGCTTTATAACCAAGATTTATCACTTCTGTTTGAAATTGCATCTTCACTAAAGAAGGATTAAAAGCTTTTATCAGCGCATCATAAATAAGTTCACCTTCCAACATGGCAAATTCAAATTCATGATTATGAAAACCAGTTTGCATGCCAGCGGCTTTTATTTTTTCTGCAGCTTTATTTAATTTTTCAGTGGAATCCTGGTAATCTTTTAATGTAGCAGTTTTCGGTAACCAAAATGTTGAACAAATCATTTGTGATAAACCCATATCTTTTGCAAACTGAATGCTGGCATCAATTTTATCATCTTCAAATTCGGCAGAACCAAAATGGCAACTTGGACATTGCATGCCGGCATCATTGATTGTCTTGCGAATGTCTGAGGGCTTCATATCAACCAAAAACTCAAAACCAATGTCTTTATAATCATATGGAAATTATTTTCTTAATTCCTGCTCAAAAGCCTAATAGTATGTTCCAATTCTTTATCATGCAGGTTTTTTGCAATGATGATCCCGTTGCCATCAACCAATACGTTGTGCGGCAATGTTCTTATATTGTATAGCCGGGCAACAGGAGAAGCCCAAAATTTTAAATCACTTACCTGTATCCAGTTTATTTTCATCTTTTTTATGCCTGTCTGCCAGGATGTTTTTTTACTGTCTAATGATACTCCATATATTTGAAATCCCGTACCGCTGGTAAAGCTGCATTGATTATACTTCTTGTACAGTTGGGCTAAGTGCGGTTGCTCTTTTACACAAGGCGAACACCATGTTGCCCAGAAATCTATCAATACAATTTTGCCTTTGAATTCGGATAAGGAAATAGTATCACCCTTCGGGTCGGGAAGGTTTATTTCAGGAGCCGGGCTACCAACTTTCAAATCGGTTAACTGAGAAAAGCCAAATGGCATATTAACACAAAACAACATCGTAAACAGCAATACATTTTTCATCTGTTAATCAGGGTTTAGATTAATTGTTGGTAGGGTAACCGTGATCAATCCAATCAACCTTTACGTTTTGCGTAAGGGTTAACAGTTTTTGATTTTTAAATTTCATTTCATTCAGGAGTTTAAATGCCGGTCGTATGTTAGGGCACCTATCAAAAGGGCAGCAGCCACAGTATATAACAATATCTGCATCTTTAGGTAATTTGTCAAGTTGCAGCGCCAATTTATTTAAGTTTTCTTTATCGCGGGCAGGACCAATATCAATTGAAGTTTTAATAGTTGCAGCCGGACCAACGCTAAAGATATAAGGTTGTTTGGCCTGTGGGTTATTTAATGTTTTAGCCAGATCACCCGGTTCTAATAATTGATCCTGTGTCCATGGCTCAATTTTTTGCTGTTTTTTGAAACCGCTGAAAGCGAATGTAGTAAGTATCAGAATTAATGCTATAAGAAATGTGTACCTGGTTTGTACGTTCATGATTATTGTATTTTAAAATGTGTATAATGATTTTTGTTTGGTTATGAAACGGCAAACCTGGCCGCCTGCTAAATCTGATG
>JBDUEO010000538.1:0-2633 GCA_040002335.1 Parafilimonas sp.
TAAAATCATTTAGCGGAGATATACAGATGGAAGATGTTTGGAAAGCCCTTGGGCAAAAATAGGCCCGCTGCTACATATATGGCGATTCTTACACCGCCCATTTCTTTGGCGTGCCTTTATTATACTTATTTTGTAAAATCATTGTAAGGCACGCATAGATTAACATCTATACGGATGCGTAAATTAAATTATCTTGTAGGCATACGAAACATCAAAACTCTCTGTGAAATAAGACAAAACTAAAATCATAATTATTACAATATGAGCGCAAGGCTTCTCAAATCTTTTCTGCTTAGTGCCTTTGTACTATTTCTTTCGAGCCAATTGAAGGCAAAAGATAAGCCCCATGTAAAAACAAATGACTCGCTTACACTCGCGCAGGCTTATGTTAACCTAACGCTTACCGAAAAATACTTTGATACTTTAAGCATTGGCCGCCTCAATAAAATACTTCCGTTTGAAGAAAGTGAATTAGGTTCCATTACAGATACGGGGTTCATAGCATTAAATGGCACTTTATATAATTTCACGTATTCACTGCTATATCTCAACAAAGCCCAACTGCTTTTCAAAACTACAACGAAACCAAACCGTGAAGCCTTATTGCAATGGAAGCAAGCTCTTGATATGGCGATAAGCCATTTCAACAATGCCAATATCAGTTCGTATTATACAGTAGAAAAAACCAAAAATTCTTTTTATAGCCTTATTGCGTTTAATGCTGAAGCTTGCAACTTGCTTAACCGTAACATTGAAATGTTGAAGGGACTGTTTACCCGCTATTTCAATAAAGATATTTACCCTGACTTTAAACGAATTTTTTATGAGGCTAAAAAAGCGAATAAATATTATTTTGACTCATTGTCTTATTATACGTCGATGTATGGCATGCCGCTTAGTATGCATATAAAGAATAATGCGCCACAATACGAAGAGCCTGAAAATTATGGGCCACACAACCTCTCTGTAAAGCCCGGCTATAATCTTTCAATAGCCCTGAATTTAATTTCGCAGTATCTTCAGCTAAACTATGTTGTGAAGGAAAAAGCAATTGGCGATACCAATCATATTAACCTTTATAACTTGTATGATTCATACCGTAGTTTTATCAGGCTCCTTTCTCCGGAAGATAGCCTTCATTTTGATTATGATGACGGTATTTTACCAAAAGGTAATTTCTTTAGGGAAGAATTAAACAAATCAGCATGTGATAGCCTTTATACATTATTGCAGAAAAAATTTCCTTACGAATATTTTCCCGTAGAGCCAGATATGCTGGCTGGAGCAAGCGGGCCTTATAATCCAGAGCCAACAAAATATTATTTCCCCATGCCCGCTCCATTTCCATCTGCCTATTTATCTACCAATAATTACAAGCCTGGGTTAAGAACTATGATACAGGTTGATGATTACTTTAAAAACATTTTCAACAGAAAAGGATACGGCGGGCATTTACATTATTACTATGTGCAGTCGGGCTTTGCTGTTATCACCAGCCTTGAAAAAATTAATAAAGACGGAAGCCCGGTAAGCGGTAGCAAAAGATGGAGTGTTTCGGTAGGTGGAAACGGATCGTTTTCTTTATATGAAACATTTAAATCTATCTTCTTTGCAACCGAATCCGATTTCAGGATTATAGGGCTTGTTATTTCTCCATCTGCTGTTGCGGTGCAAAGAAATGCGGCATCCATTGGTGCTATGCAGGACTTGCTTACGTATAGTTACCCTTCATTGCCAGCAGACTTGCAAAATTTTTCTTTGCCACAAAAAACATTAACTGTTTTAATCTATGATTTCCATCAAAGCGATATTGGCAAAGTGCCGGAGCTTGATGTAAGCAAACGCTTATCGGCAAGAAATCATTTGGAGAAATCGGGGCTTGGAGAATTGTTGAACAGCAGGTAGCCGCCTTCGAAATTGTTTTCGATTTTAACCAGGATGATTTTCTAAATAATCTCCCAGGGCAAAATCAATTTCATATACCTGGTTATTTGTAAGTTCTACATTTATTAAAATATGCGGGCAGAATCCCCAGCCCCTATAGCCAAATGCAAAACCTAATGAAGGCTCCTTACCAACGTGAACACTATCTGCAAATCCTCCACATGGCCATTTATATACTACCTGTTTAATTTCATCTCTCCTGAAAGATGGTACATCAATCCAGATAAGGAAGTCATAATTTTTAGAGCCGGAGATAGGAACGCTTATTGCCCTTGGAACGATCAAGCTATCTATCGGGTATGTTTGTTGCCTGCGGAGCATGGCAACTACGGCATCGTATTCTTTATTGTTATATTCTTTCCCGCGGCCCTGCACTACCAGTTGAAGCAGATTTTTTGTTTTTTGTTCGGCAACTTTGGCTTCTTGCGCTGTTTGCTTTAAATAGATTGAATAGATCCCCAGTAGCAACAGGAACATTAATACCACGATTGCTGAGGTAATAATTTGCCGCCTTATTCTCCTGTTCTTTTCATGCCTCTTTTTTTCTGCTTCAGTTTGTATAGCTTTCTTTTGCTCTTCTACATTCGCCCTGCTCTTGTTGATCCAATCCTGTTCTTCATCGCTTACTTTAAATTTATCAAGATAGGGTTCAATAAACAACAATTGCTTTTCTGTAAAAAACTCTCTTG
>JBDUEO010000539.1:0-2629 GCA_040002335.1 Parafilimonas sp.
TGGTAAACCAGGATGGCCTTGCCGCTGGTACTTATTATATAAGAGTGCACACTTACTATACTACTGAGTATGCACCATATACTCTTTCAGATAGCCTCTTCACACCAACAATTTCTAATGATATTGAACCTGATAGTACAAGAGCGCAGGCATTAACACTGCCATTAAATGGAAACGCAAAAGGGCATATAGGTTATTATTACAACAACCACCGGGATAGTGTTGATTGGTATAAAGTAACTACCAATGCTGACGGCAGGTTGCGCTTAACAATGACATCTGCTAATGGACAAAATGTATATGCTGATTTGTATGATAATAACGGAACCACTTTTATCACAGGTACCTATACTTCTGGCTCTGCTGTTGTGGTAAACCAGGATGGCCTTGCCGCTGGTACTTATTATATAAGAGTGCACACTTATTATACCACTGAATTTGCACCTTATACTTTGGCAGACAGTTTATTTAAACCAACTGAGGCGAATGATACAGAGCCTGACAGCACTAAAGCAACAGCGCTTACTTTGCCTTTGAACGGAAGTGTTACCGGTCACATCGGTTACTATTATACTAATCATCGTGATACGATTGATGAATATAAGCTTACTACCACTGCAGATGGAAACATCAATTTAAGCCTGTCAATACCAAATGGCACATCGGTTTGGGTTGCTTTATATGATAATAATGGCACTACTTTATTGCACCAGGATTATACTTCTGGAAGTTTTAATTATAATGTTGATGGCTTAAGCAAGGGCACTTACTATATAAAAGTATTCTGTTATTATAACAGCCAGTTTGCACCATATACCTTAAAAAATACATTGTCAACGTATAATGCCAATGACGTAGAATCAAACACTTATGCAAAGCTGGCAAGAACATTACCATCTAACATCACTTCAACAGGGCATGTGGGCTTCTATTATAATAATGCGCGTGATACTGTAGATTGGTTCAAGATAAATTATACAGGAACCGGCATCATGTCCGTTGCACTAAATGTATTACCCCATATTACAGGAGGAAGTGATAATACATGGATGCAGATCTATAAAGACACTTCGTCTGCCCCGCTTTACAGCAATTACACTACAGCAACAGAAACGGCAAATCTTACAGGCCTTGCAGAAGGATACTACTATGTGAAGATATTTGAATACTATAATAGCCAATTTACAGCGTATACTGTAACGCCAACTTTTACGCAGGTTGATAAAGCGAGAATAGTATCCACATCTTACGATACTGCAGCAAATTGTAATAATAATCAGATCAGTTATAGATTAACGAAAAGCCATGCGCCTTACAAAGTACAACTATACAGGTTTGGCGTTCCTTATGGTACTGCAGAAACAGTGAATGCAGCGAAAATTACATTTGATAGCTTACCTGATGGAATTTATAATGCAACAGTTTATGGAGATGGCGCTACAGGTGCAGCAAAAGGAAAAAGCGATACGGTATCTATAATGCCTGTACCAACAAATCCGCATACAACAGCTATACAAAGCAAACAGGCAAAACTTCTGTGGAATGCACTGCCTTGTGCCAGTTATTTCTCAATTCAATACCGTGTTCATAACACTGCAACTTGGACATCTATTGCAACTAATGGTAACGTTTCCAATTATGTTTTAAAGGGATTAAAACCTTCAACAAGTTATGATTGGCAAGTTGCCGCTGCAGATTCAGAGAACAACATGACGATAACCAGCCCATATACCAATATTGTAACTTTCACCACGGCATCATCTCTTATTGCTGATGGCAATGGTGACGATCAGGATAATCTTAGCGTGAATTCAGACAAAAATATTGGTGTAATTACAGTTGCGCCTAATCCGGCAATTAGCTACTTTACCATTCACTATAACACTTCATTAAAGCAACAGGTAGTTGCAATATTGTATGATGTGAATGGCAAACCTGTTTGGACTTCAGGTGCAATAAACACTGACGCATTAAATGGCAAACAAGTTACAGTAAGCCAATTTGGAAGCGGATTTTACTATCTTAAAATTACAGATAATAAAGGTGCAGTTCTTGGAATTGCAAAAGTTTCAATAACGAAATAAGACTTATAATAAACATTAAAACCCGCTGTTAAAAACAGCGGGTTTTTTATTTAAATGCAATATTGAATTTATTGTTTTCCAGTTTGCCAAATTTTTCCTCAACAGCTTTATGCCTGAATTGAAATATTTCTGTAAGTTGATTTTTTACCAATACAGCATTAGCAACATCACCAATAAACCAAAACGGAAGTTTATAATGTACAAGGTCGGTCATTTCAATACCATCGCCTACTTGTTTAAAATGATGCTGATGATGCCACAAACTATAAGGCCCGAACCGCTGTTCATCAATAAAATAAATTTTATCTTTTACATGCGTAATCTCTGTCATCCAATATAATGGAACACCCAGCAAAGGCTTTACAGTGTATTCTATTATTTGCCCTGCATACATTTCTTCTTCATGATATGCACTAATGATTTTAAACCCAAGCTTTTTTGGCGTAATGGCATTTAAATTTCCGGGCTTGCTAAAAAAATCCCACGCTGTATTTATATCAACAGGAATTTTTTGAATACTTTTTAAGGAATATACTTTGCTCATA
>JBDUEO010000540.1:0-2628 GCA_040002335.1 Parafilimonas sp.
AGAAACGGGTCTTAGAGGCGATTATGTAAAAGATTATGGTTTTGCATCGCTGCCGCACCTATCAGCATTATTTAAAATTCAGCCGGGCTTAACAAGCCGTTTGGGCGGAGGATTGGGCTATAAAGCACCTACTATTTTCACCGAGGAAAGTGAGCTGATCTTATATAAAAATGTACTGCCTGTAAGCCCCACGACAAATAGTTTAGAAAGAAGCTACGGCGCCAATTGGGATGTTAATTACAAAAAATCTTCTGATAAAATAAACTTTAGCGTTAACCAATTTTTCTTTTATACTTATTTAAGTCATCCTTTATTACTTGATACCATTGCTAATAATTTCTATAAATTTCAAAACATCGCAGGGAATATCCATTCAAAAGGTGCAGAAACCAATATCACACTTGGTTACAATGATCTCACTTTATACCTCGGTTATACTTATACAGATGCAAAACTTACCAATAACGGTGTAACGGTTCAAAATCCACTCACACCAAAACACAGGCTTAACGCCGCTTTAGTGTATGAAATAGAAGATAAATTAAGGATCGGTTCAGAGCTATATCATTTTAGCAGGCAACTGCTAAGTGATGGAACTGAGGGCAGGGGCTATTGGCTGTATGGTTTAGTGGCAGAAAAAGAATGGAAACACCTTTCACTATACGTCAACTTTGAAAACATAGGCAATGTACGGCAAACAAAATTTGAAAGCATTTATACAGGAAGTGTTGCTAATCCTGTATTCAAAGACATCTATGCTCCATTGGATGGATTTGTAATGAATGGAGGGGTCATAATTAAATTGTAGTATAACCGAAAAGTTAAAGCCAAGTAATCGTATTTAAGTATTTGCTTAAATACTTATTTACATTATCTTTGCTTCATGAACGATAATACTTGTATAAGACTATTTGCCGATCAGGAGCAAATAAAGAATTGTAAAAACAAACTGAAGACTGCTCAAAAGTCATTCTATAAATTATCCAACATATTGGCGTTAGCAGGCAATGAAGTCAGACTAAAGATTGTTTATTTATTAGAAGAAGAAAAAGAGTTATGTCCTTGCGACCTTTCCGATATTTTGGGGATGACTATTCCGGCAGTATCTCAACATTTAAGAAAACTGAAAGACGGGAACATTGTCGAAACAAGAAAGGAAGGACAAACGATTTATTATTCCTTAACACGGGAAAATATAAAGATATTAACGCCCTTCTTCAAATACATTGATGTGCAAACTCAAAAACTGGCAACAGCATGATAAGTATAAAATCACCTGGAACATACACAAGTGCCGGTGTTCTATCTGCAATTGCAGCTTCACTTTGTTGTATTACTCCGGTTATTGCATTGCTTGCCGGTAGCAGCAGCATAGCCGCAAACTTTGCGTGGATAGAACCTGCAAGACCTTACTTAATAGGTTTATCAATTGCTGTATTAGCATTTGCATGGTATCTAAAATTAAAACCAGTTAAAGTAAACGATGCGGGCTGCGATTGCAAAACAACAAAGAAAGCTTCATTCCTTCAGACCAAAAAGTTTTTAGGTATTATCACATTGTGCTGCGGCAATTCCTTTATTCTCATTGTGATTAATTACAAAAATTCTGGGGTCGTTAAAAGTTGAGATCACTTCGAACGTATCATCAGTGGAGCCATCATTTACGATCACGAATTCAAAATCGGTATATGTTTGCTGCAGTATAGAATTGATGGCAACCCCAATATATTTTCCTACATTATAAACTGGCATCAACACAGATACTATGGGAACACATTTGTTCATGAGCTGGCTTTAGCCTCTTTAAGATTTAGAAATAAAAGCAATTCAAAAAATATTACAATGGAAAATTGTTCAAACCAATAATCAAAAAAGAAAATACCTGATAGCACTATTACCAGTGGAATACCGAAAGACCGGAAGGAAAGATTACGGAGAAAGAACCGTGTATAAAAAATAAAATAAACAGCCAGGCCGCGATCCCATATTCTGAAATCAGTTGATCATATACCGAAGCAGGATTGTTAATTGCAGAATGCAGGCCATCTGTTTTGCTAAAGTAATATAGATATACATCGAGATGGTTTTGCAGAAATGCATCGTTAATATATTCAAATTTCGTGGGCCACGCACCTGCTATGTGTATTCCAGAAGCTTTAAAAGCGAGCTTAGACGAAAAATTTCCAATACCGGCGCCTGCCATTATTTTTCCCGGATGATGGTTCAGGTATTTATAGGTCTGCTGCCATGCAATTATTTTACCCGGATATTGATTAATGGATTCTGAACCTGCTGACATTGGTAATGAAGATGAATGCGCATTAATAAATTGAAACATATTTTCTTCAACCGGTGTTACAAATGATTTATGTTGAAATGCCGGTGTATTAATGTCGTTAGTGGGTATAACTAAATTGCGTGTAGGCGCTACCGTTACAATATTGGCAAGAGTTAATTTTTTACTATTTAAGCTGTAAATGCTGTCGAGATACAACATAGCCGTTTTTTGTTTTCTTTCTTCGGTGGTGAGTGTGTTTTCAGGCCTTTCGGTAAGAGGCATTGATGCATTTGCGGGATGGGTATCAGGAGCGCTATTCAAAATATGTTTAAAAGAATTAAAGTAAATTT
>JBDUEO010000541.1:0-2628 GCA_040002335.1 Parafilimonas sp.
TCAGGTGGTTAGAGCGACGGTCTCATAATCCGTAGGTCGTAGGTTCGAGTCCTACTCCCGGCACCAAGTTCTTCAATTTCTTAGGGTTCTCCGACAATCAATCCATAGATCCGGTCCAGGTCGTCCGCCGTGTAGTATTCGATCTCGATCCGCCCCCTGTCCACGCTCTTCTCAATGATTTTTACACGCGTACCGAGAACACGCTCCATTTCCTGAATTGCGGCTTTCACATTGGGATCGATAGCCGGAGGTTCCTCCGCCTCTGGCGCTGGACGTGTGAGCTTCTGAACCATCTGCTCCACCGCCCGGACAGACATGGCGCCTCCGCTGGCTTTTCTGGCGATTTCAATTTGCTGCTCTGGTTCGGGTAAGCCAAGAATAGCCCGAGCTTGTCCCATGGAGAGTTTACTGTCCGCCACCATACCCTGAACTTCCGCCGGCAGCCTAAGCAGACGTAGAAGGTTGGTAATCGTCGATCGGTCCTTGCCCGTGCGGCGTGCGATTTCCTCGTGGCTGAGATTGAGTTCGTGCGCCAGACGTTCAAAGGCCAACGCCACTTCAATCGAGTTTAGATCCTCTCGTTGAATATTCTCTATGAGAGTAATTTCGAGTAACCGCTCATCGGGAATTTCCTGGATCGATACAGGCACTTCCGCAAGGCCGGCCATTGTCGCCGCGCGCAGACGCCGCTCACCAGCTACCAACTGGTAGTGGTCTTGGACCATCCTAACCACTAGGGGTTGTATGATACCATTTGCTCGAATGGATTGAGCCAAATCTTCCAGCCGATCCGGTTCAAAGATACCCCTTGGCTGAACGGGATTAATTTGGATTTTCGAGATGGGAAGATGCGATGGAATAGTTGGAGCGGCAACTACCTCCGCCACCGGTGTCGCTACTGGGGCCAAAGCCGGTGCCGCACCTCCGCCGGTCGCAAGTGGAGGATTCACCGGCCGACCTGGAAATAATGCGGAGAGTCCCTTACCCAGCGCCTTGCGCTGACTGTCTTGCGCGTTGCTCATGCTCGAGCACCTCCTTCGCTAGCTTCACATAGCTTTCCGCACCCTTTGAGCGCGGGTCGTAGTCTAGAATCGATTTGCCAAAACTAGGTGCTTCCGCAAGCCGAACGCTGCGTGGGATGATCGCCTTAAAAACCTGGTCCTGAAAGAACTCCCTTAGATCGTCTGCTACCTGTTTAGTAAGATTGGTCCTATCATCGTACATCGTGAGCAAGATACCTTCGATTTGGATGTTGTGCTGGAACGACTCTCGAATCCGTTCGACGGTGTCGAGCAATTGCGAGATGCCTTCGAGAGCAAAAAACTCACACTGAATCGGAATTAGAACCGAATCGGAGGCAACCAATGCATTCAGCGTGAGCAAATCGAGCGCAGGTGGGCAATCGATCACTATGAACTGATATTTGTCCCTTACCGAATCCACGATCATCTTCATGCGCAATTCACGATTCTCTCGCTCGACCAACTCTAGATTCGCACCAACCAAGCTCCGATCAGCTGGCAATATGTCCAGCCCAGGGTAGCTTGATGGAACAATCACTTCGGCAGCTTGATTCTCTCCAACTAACGCATGGTAGAGGCTCATTTTCTCAGGATCTTTGATTATCCCAAGCCCCGTGGTGGCATTTCCTTGCGGATCAGAATCGATCAGAAGAACGCGCATGTCGTTCGCGGCAAGCGCCGCCGACAAATTGATTGCAGTAGTGGTTTTTCCCACACCGCCTTTTTGATTGGCAATTGCAATAGTCGTAGCCAAAATCACCTCTTTGAAAATTCATCCTAACACTTCCAGGAAATCTACGCAAAAGATTGCGAGAACAGATTCCTGGCAGAGGTTCCACGTGGAACCTCAATCCAATGCTCCATGGAGGGCTGTATGTTTCACGTGGAACATCTGCCGCTAAACCGCCCATTCAAACTTAAATATACATCCAAAACAGCGACGGCAGCCGGCGTCACACCGGGAATCCTAGCTGCCTGTCCCAACGTCGCCGGGCGAACACGAACTAACTTGCTAATGATTTCCGTCGACAACCCGGGAATACTTGGGTACGAGAAGCCGTCAGGGATTGAGCGTCCACTGTTTTTCTTCAAGTGTTCAATCTGACGATCCTGCTGCGCAATATACCCTTCATACTTCAATTCCGTCTCAACCGTCGTCAACAATCCATGTTCCGGTTCGCAATTTAACTGCGACACAATCCAATTACGCAAAACGCCAATTTTAGCTTCAGGACGTTTTAACCAAGCCGACAACGTAGGCCGATCGTCGCCAACAACAACCGCCTGAGGGAAATCGGAAACATTCAACCGAGTACGCGCAAGCAAGTCAGATACTCTTTCCTTCTGAATTTTCTTGCGCTGGAATTTGTTCCACCGGGCATCGCTCACCAAACCCACGGAACGCCCGAAAGCCGTCAACCGCTCATCGGCATTGTCGATCCGCAAATGCAAGCGAAACTCAGCCCGAGATGTGAACATACGGTATGGCTCGTCGGCACCCTTCGTAATCAAGTCGTCAATCAGAATTCCGGTATATCCCTGATTCCTGCCGATCACGAGCGGATCGCGACCCCCAACCTTCATAGCGGCATTGATACCGGCAATT
>JBDUEO010000542.1:0-2611 GCA_040002335.1 Parafilimonas sp.
GGCCGGGACCTGCG
Organism: Parafilimonas sp.; assembly: GCA_040002335.1. Lineage (GTDB taxonomy): Bacteria > Bacteroidota > Bacteroidia > Chitinophagales > Chitinophagaceae > Parafilimonas. The sequence goes on from JBDUEO010000542.1 coordinate 15, forward strand.
ATGTAGAACATGTCCAAGTCATACTTGTTGATGACCCGGTTCAGGTGCACATAGATGAAGTTCTGACCTGGGGTCGTGCCCCAGTGGGAGACGACCAGCGGCTTCACATGCTCCAGCTTCAGCGGCTCTTTCAGAAGTGGATTCTGGTAGAGATAGATCTGGCCGACCGACACATAATTGGCGGCGCGCCAGTAGGCATTCATTTTACGCAGTAGCTCTGGAGTGAGCGTATTGGTATTCCTGACGGACTCTTCTTTACTCAATGCTTCGGGAGTCTCGTGGAGTATGTCTGGAATGAGCATGTCGGATGGCATTGTCTAATTCTCCTTTTGATTCTGTTGCACGTTTGTTGCATTGTTCATTCGACGACCTTCAGTCCAAGTGCGGACAATTTCTCACATGTTGATTGGTAGCCGGTGTGAAGAATGCCGCGCATTCCCAGGCCTTCCGCAATCTGGACAAACATTGGAGTGTTGTCGATAAAGACTGCTTTGGATGCGGGCACCTGGACTATATCCAGAGCAAGCCGGAACATATTCACATCGGGCTTGCGAAGGTGAACAAAGGAAGAGGAGATGAAGGAATCTACCAAACGATCCAGCTTAAACTTGCGAACCCGATAGGCGTTCATCTCGCGCCCTTCGTTGCTGACGACAGCAATCTTGATTCCATGTGTGGCCTTGAGCCGAGCCACCAATTCAATCATCTGCGGGAAAGGTTTCGATTGCGCGAACATGAAGTTACGAAACTGGGTCACGGTGAAGGATCGCTTTTCGTGGAAAACTACCAGAGCTAAATATTCTTCCATCGTGAGCTTTCCTTGCTCGTAGATCTCAAATGTGAGGCGATGACGAGCCTTCATCTCGGCCCATTCCAGCTTGAAATGTGTGGCCGCACGTTTGCGCTCAAGGTGGTCCCATCCGTTGTTGAGCAGGACACCACCTATATCCCAAAAAGCACAGGTGATCGCAGTCGATTTCTTCATAACACTTCCTATTTCGTCGGCCCGCCTACGGATAATGCGAAGTTTAGAGAGTCGTGTGTATCTCTGATCAAACGGAGAACTATCTTGAGTCGTTGGATCCGATAGCCACAAAGAAAAGTCCTGTGGCAAGGAATGTATAGCACTCGCCTTCGTCCAAGATTGGGAATTCTCCTCTGCCTCAGGCAGGATGCCTGCACAGGAATGCCACAGCCTGGCGAATTCAGTATTCCACTGTTGAATTCTCCATTCTGTGCAGTTTTGCTCATCGTGGCGGGGTACAGAGGGCTGAAGATTGACAAGTACGTTTTCGGTTTAGAAATTGCGATCGAAGAGCTACTTTGCCGGGAACGGTTGGAGACCCTCTGACAAAGTCACGCGGATGTTGTCGAAGATATCGATTGCAAGGCAGAGCAATCGTGCAACCGAAATTTGGGCCAAACGGATTCGTGAATAGAGAGGCCACTTATGCGAACTCCACTCATCGGTGCTAACTGGAAGATGGACAAGGCCGTCCATGGCACTCCCTCGTACTTCGAGAGCTTTCGGCCTCTGGTAGAGCACTCCGACCGTCGCGAGATCTTGATCTGTCCGTCCTTTCTCGACGTGGAGGCTTCTGTCGCCGCCACCAGTGGGACGAGGATACGGATTGGGGCACAGAATCTCTACTGGGAAAAGAAGGGCGCTTTCACCGGAGAGGTCTCCGGACCCATGATCAAGATGTCTGGCTGCTCGCATGTCATCGTGGGTCACAGCGAGCGACGGCGCTATTTTGGCGAGACCAATGAGAGTGTCTTCAAGAAGACTGTTGCGGCACTCGATGCGGGACTCACCCCGATCGTCTGCGTTGGAGAAAGCGATAGAAAGAAAGTAGAAGCGGTATTGAAGGAACAGTTTCGATCTGGCCTCGGCGGACTTTCAAGTGAGCAGTTCGCAAAGATCATCCTTGCCCACGAACCTCTCTGGGCGATTGGCTCTGGAGAGCCCGCTACGCCGCAGACTGCCGCTGACGCGCATCGGTTCCTTCGCGCTCTAGCCAAAGATAGTTTCGGGGCAGACGCGGCAAATAATCTTCGCATTCTTTATGGCGGCAGCGTTAATCCAGAAAACGCGAAGAATCACTTGGCGCAACCGGAGATCGACGGATTCCTCGTGGGCGGTGCCAGCCTCGATCCAGTCAGTTTCGCATCCATCGTGAATTGTTGAACGTTGCGCACGCGAAGCACGGAAGCATTATTCACGCCCTTCGATAGAGATCGCCTATCTTACTGGGGTCTCTGCCACTCCAACATGGGCACTCATCAGTAACTGATCAAGAGAACGAGAATAGAGGGTCATCGTGGAACCAAACGCAGATAAACCAGTACCAGACCCGAAATCCAAAGATGATACTAAGGCCGATCCCAAGCCTGAGGCGAAAGCCGCAGGAAAGGATGGCGCGAAGCCCGATGCCAAAGACGATCTGAAGACTTTGCCGGTGGAAGAGGTGATGAAGAAGTTAGGATCGTCGGCGGAGGGGTTGACCCAGGCCGAGGCAGCGAAGCGGCTGACGCAATATGGACCAAACAAGATTGCGGAAAAGAAGACCAACGTCTTCCTGAAGTTCCTCGGGTAT
>JBDUEO010000543.1:0-2606 GCA_040002335.1 Parafilimonas sp.
AAATATTATTGTCATCTGTTACGGGCAACGCAACGCGGTTGTTCATTTTAAAAACTTCGCTGGCATGTTCCTGGTCATCGTGTACGTTAAGTGTAACGATGCGTTCATCCATCAGCTCTTCAATTCTTTGCTCTGGCGAAGCAAGAATAATATCGCGTATTCTAAGATCATCAATCAATTCGCCGTTCTTGTTAACTACATAAATTACATCTATTGTTTCTGTATTTTTTCCAACCTTGCGTATAATATTAACCACCTGTTCTACAGTGTTATACGGATATACATACACATAATCGGGCGTCATCAATCTTCCCACGCTGTCTTCGGGGTAGCCAAGCATAGCAAGTGTTATTTTTCGTTCGTCAGCATTCAGAAGCTTTATTAAATCGCGAATAACATTTTTAGGTAATTCTTCCAAAAAATCAGTTCTGTCATCGGCAGGAAGTTCGTTTAAAAGTTCAGCGGTTTTGTAAGAAGTTAGTTCGTGTACAATTTCTTTTTGCCGGCTTACATCAAGTATTTTGAACACTTTTGCTGCACGGTTTATGCTCATGGTGGCAACAATCTTCGCTTCAAATTCAGGATATTCATAAATAAGATCAGCCACATCGCTTATGTTCTGATCATCGAGAAACAAGCGCGCAGCCTGCAGGTCATCATCCTGCATCAGTTGTTCAAACTGCTTTTGTATTGATGGCTGGTCAAGTTCAAAACTCATGCGTGCAAATTAGCAAACAAATTTTACGCATAAATATTAATTCAATATAAAATACGCTCAATTAAACACTGCATATTATCTTGCGCGGAAAATTATTCAACTTAAATGATCTCTCCTTTTTTAATTATTGAATCTTCGCCAAAACGCGGCAGAGGTGTATTTACCACAAAAAATATTAGCAAGGACACAGTAATAGAAGTTTCGCCTGTAATTGTTTTAACTGAAAAAGAACGTAAAACAATTGAAAAAACTTTATTATTTCATTATGTTTTTGAATGGGGAAACGATAAAAAGAAAGCCTGCGTTGCACTTGGTTATGTATCTATGTACAATCATAGCTACGATGCAAATTGCGAATATGAAATGGAGTTTGGCAAAAAGATAATGACTATTAAAACAGTAAAAACTATTAAAAAAGGCGAAGAGCTTTTTATTAATTATAATGCTGTTGCAGATGATAAAACCAAGGTTTGGTTTGATACCAATTAAACTTACTATCAACTCTATATTATTTTAAAACTAAATCTTATGAAAATCAAGATTGCATTTGCGATTACATGTATTTTTTTAATTTTTTCTTTTACAGTAAATGCGCAATTAAAAGGCATTGATGAAAATGGCAAATCGGTTTTATTATTTTCAAACGGAACATGGAGATATGATGTTGACTCGCTAAGTAGTAACACTCCTGCAACAGATTCTATAAGTATTAATCATTCTGTATTTTCTAAACCATCAACTGCTAATTTTCTTATTAAAAGTAATGTACTGAATGTTGGTGTTTATTTCAATACAACCAAATGGTCTGTTAAGCCACATGGCGCCAATGAGAGCGAACCGGAATACAGATTTGAGTTGAAAAATAATGATGGTTATGCTTTACTTCTTACAGAAAGAACACAAATTGATATTGCTGAAATGCGTGATATTGCTTTATTAAATGCGCAAAAAGCTGCACCAGATGCCAAAATCGTAAATAGCGAATACAGGCAGGTTAATGGACTTAAGATGTTATGCCTTGAAATAACCGGCAGTACAAGAAGTATAAAATTTAAATATTTTGGATATTATTATTCTAACGAAAATGGCACTGTTCAACTTGTTACTTTTTCAAGCCAAAATTTATTTAATGAATTAAAATCTGATTTGCAGGATATTTTAAATGGACTCATTGAAGTAAAAAAGTAATTGACGATTATCTCAGAATATTCTATAACCTTATATTCACTCCAACCATAAAATTTGTTGTTGCCGCAGGATAATAATAATTATCATTTACAACACCACCAGCATAAATGTATGGATACGTATTTGCGTTTGGCTCATACAATTTATTAAAGATGTTATTCACCGCAACAATAAAATCAATTTCATTAAACAGCTTTTTATACAGCGAATAATTCAACCTTACATCTTCTGTAAAATATGATGGAAGGCTGCGGTTTATATTTTGCGTATTATCTAAATATTGCTTGCTTACATATTTGCTTACCAAATTCAGTTGCATATTTTTTAAAGGAATAAAGGTTACAGTTCCGGCAACAATTGTGTTTGGCGAAAAAGAAATATCGGTGTTTTTATGTTCAATATTTTGCTGACCAATATAATTAAAGTCAGCATCATACCCGTCTAAGTATTCAACAAACGATTTTATTTTATTCACGCTGAAACTGACATTGCCATTTACATTCAGCCAACTATTTATAACAGCACCAGCCTGTAGCTCAGTGCCTGCGCGATAACTTTTCGGCACGTTAATTCTTGTATAACTTCCAACATCATTTATTTTTCCTGTTAATACCAACTGGTCTTTATACAGCATATAATAAAGCGTTGCAGAAAAATTGTACTGCTTTGTTTTTCTTTCAATCGCTGCTTCAAAATCATT
>JBDUEO010000544.1:0-2599 GCA_040002335.1 Parafilimonas sp.
ACCTATAAACAACTTCCAGAATAAGCCTATCGCATCACGATGAATATCAAGCCGTATCCTGAATGCGCTGTACTCAGTATGTTGTTTAGAATAACTATCATCGCCAAATGCAGTTTCGTATGGTTTAATAGCTTGCCTCATGTGAAAACTATCAATAATCCATCCGTGTAATATAAACCGCGGATCAAAATTTTTACCTAAAGTATCAGGTTTAAATATTAAAGATTTTGAATCGTACTGCGAATTTTCAATAGAAAGCCTGAGCGTTTGTTTATCAAACGGGAAATTAGTAATCGCCCATGAATCTTTCATTACGCACTGCAATTTCATCAGCAAATAAATTCTGCCATTAACTGTATCTGCAGTTGTAAAAGATTTTTGAACTGTTTTTGCCAATGGTATTTCAAGGTTGTGCAAAAAATCAAAATCATAATTTCTATATTTCAACCATAACCAAAAATCAACGGTGTATTCCTGTTGCTTAAAATCAATATCATGAATACTGGTAATATAAATGCCGGTAAGTACAGTATCTGGTTTTGAGTTTTGAGCAAACAATGATGACGAAATAAAACACAATACGCCTGTAATTAAAAAAATAAAAACGAGTGCTTTTTTCAACGCAGATTTTTTTAAAGCGGGTAAGATAGAAAATACTTTTAAACAAAGTAGTGAGGCAACTTTTGAGTTCACATTTTTTTGTGTTGATTGCAACAAATAGTACCATCCACAAACAGCAAGACCATCGGGTTCCTGATAATTATATTGAGGAAGGCCTTGCAAAAATTATAAGTGGCAAATCATTTTCATTTTTAATGCCTGAATTATAGCATTAAAAGGAAAACACACTACATAAATTAAACAAGATTTTTCTTTATGTAAGCAATACTTTCGGTGATACTTACAAACGGATCGCCAGGCGTTATATCTTGTTCAACAAAGAAATATTTCATGCCGGCTGTATCTGCATATTTAAATATTTTTTTGAAATCTATAGAACCATTCCCTACTTCAGTAAAAGAATGTTCGGGCTTTTTGTCCATATCTTTTACATGCCATAAAGGAAACCTGCCCGGATGCGCTTTGAATAATTCAATTGGGTCGTGGCCTGCTTTTGTTATCCAATATAAATCCACTTCAAACTTTACAAGATTTTTATCCGTATCATTTAAAAGTATATCGTAAGGCAGTTGATTATTATCAACAATAAATTCAAAATCGTGATTATGATAACACAATTGAATACCTGCTTTTTTACAGGTTTCACCACCTTTATTTAAATCTTCTGCCAGTTTTTTATAATGATCAATATTTCCTCTTTCTGTTGGTGAAAGCCATGCACAAACCATGTATTTAAGGCCAAGCTCTTTTGCATCATGCACTGCTTTATCCCAGTCGTGCAAAATTGTTCCCATCATATCTTTACCATTATCCTGGTCTTCTCCTAACCGGTAATGGCTGCTTGGCATAATCAATCCATTTTTCTTAAGCAATGCACCAAATGTTTTTGCATCCATACCGTAAAAATTTTTTGTTTCGGTATAGGTTGCGCCTTCAACAGATGTATAACCAATCTTTGCAACTCTTGCCAATGTACCTGCAGGATCTTTTTGCATTGCATCTCTTACAGTATATAATTGCAGGCCGATGTATGAATGATTGAAATGCAAAAAAGATGGTTTCATCATTAATGCAGCAGAAGCAATAGATGTTGATTTGATAAAGTTGCGTCTTGTGCTCATAGTTTTTTAATTATAGTTAGTAATAGTGCTAAGGTATATGAATGTTGCAATAAAAAGATTCATGATTATTTTCAATTATAATTCATTGCTCAAAAAAAATATACTGGCATTCATTTTATCATTATAGTTTTATTAATATTTGTTTGAATGAAGGAAGCAAAAGAGAAATTAAGAGTTGATAAATATTTATGGTGCATCCGTATTTTTAAAACACGTACGCAGGCATCTGATGCTTGTGAAAAAGGAAGGGTGAAGCTAAATGATGCTTCGGTAAAAGCATCAAAAAATGTAATGGTTGGTGATACTTATTTTATTAAGGCCGAAGAAAGAAAATGGGTGATACAAGTTGTAAATTTATTAGATAACCGCGTTCAATACAGCGAAGCAATAAAATATTATTTGGATTTGACGCCAGCTGAAGAAAACGAAAAAACACAAATGCAATCTTCCAGTTTTCATACGGGCAAACGTTTAAGCAAAATAGGAAGGCCAACAAAAAAACAAAGAAGAGAACTTGATGATTTTACTGATGATGTATAACTAATGAGGATAGTGAACATGTATGTGCGTTTATATTTGTTGTTATGAAAATTGATATTCTTACTGTTTTACCTGAGTTACTTGAAAGCCCGCTGAACCATAGCATCATGAAAAGAGCGCAGGAAAAAAAATTGCTTACGGTAAGAATTATTAACCTGCGTAAATGGGCAGTTAATGAACATGGGCAGGTTGACGATTATCAATATGGCGGCGGCGCGGGCATGGTCATGATGTGTGAACCTTTGGCAAATGCTATAGAAGCATTAAAAAAAGAAACTACTTACGATGATATAATTTTCATGACACCGGATGCTGAA
>JBDUEO010000545.1:0-2590 GCA_040002335.1 Parafilimonas sp.
ATGATGCGTAACTCTTTCTAAAAAAGGATGCAACAATAAATTTAAAAATTCAAATACGATCAACAAAGCGATCACGCCTAAAAATTCAATCATTTTTGTATTGGTGATAAAACTACGGCGGAGTAATAAAAAAATAATGATGAATGTGATGATCCCAAATGCAATTAATGCAAATTGAATATCTTGCCGGCGTTGTTCTTCTTCAGCGAGCTTTTCCTGTTTTAATTTTTGTTCCCGCATTTCATTTTCAAGCCGCATTGCCTGGGTTTCCTGAAGCGCTTTAGTACTAAACAAACTATCGTTGGCAGTTTTATAAATTTTAAAATATTTTATAGCACTATCGCTGTTCGTATTTTCGTAAACATCCAACAATTGTTTGGATGCGTCAATGCTTTTATTGGAAAATGCAGTGTTCTTAACCACATCAATGGCTTTCTTGGAATAAAAGAAACCAGAGTCTGGCTGATTAATCTGGAAATAATATTTTCCCAAAGAACCATAAACCGAATTTATCCATCTTATTGAATTGATTTCAAAAGCTTTTTTAGCAGCAGTATTAAAATAAGTTATGGCGAGTTCTTTGTTTCCCAGTTTTGCGTGTACCTCGGCCAGTTCACGAAGGATATTGGGTAAGTAATCTATGTAATGAATTTGTATGCAAAGTTCATAGGCTTTTTGTGCATACGGCAGTGCAGAATCAGGTTTATTGAGTTGGATATAAACGTCTGCGACATTTGCGTATGTCCAGCATTGTAACAAAGAGTCATTTTGCTTAATAGCTAAAGCTCCTGCAGATTTATATAAGCTGAGTGCTTTATCAAAATCTGCCTGGTCTTTATAATTATGACCCAGATTAAGTTGGGTATTGCCTATTAATTTTTCATTGCGGCTGCCTGTAGCAACTTCCAATGCTTTCAAATCATATTCAAAACTTTTTGAGGTGTTACCAAGTGCCCTATAATCATAACCAATATTTGACAATATAACTCCTTCGGTTATTTTGTCTTTATTTTTTTGTGCATGTAATAATATCTTTTGGCTGTTAGCAAGATCTAATAAAGGATCTGTTTCGGCTGTATTGCCAAGGAAATCATTTACCAGGTCGATCCGTTTGTTTTCATTTTTTTCCAGAATAATTTTCGATAATAATGTATCAACCCGTTCCTGCTGTGCAAATGGAGTTTGCAGGTTTATAAAAAAACAAATGACGCTCAACATTATTTTCATACTCCAATAAATTTATTCCATGGTAAAATGGCAATGCCGTTACTTCTTGTTTGCTCCTGTTTGCCGCCATACAGCAATATTTTTTTAATTGGCTTTTTATATAAAGAAGAAAAATAATCTAATCCCTTTAAAAAATCTGATGAAATAGTTTCGCCTGCTTTTAATTCTATAGCAGTTAATTTTCCTGCATCATCTGTTAATATATCTACTTCATTGCCGGTTTTATCACGCCAGTAAAAAAGGTTATCAGCTTTACCTGTATTAAATCTTTCTTTAAGTAATTCGCTTACAATCATATTTTCAAAAAGAAAACCTTTGGTAACATGCTGACTAATCTGCTTTACATTCGTTATGCCAAGCAGCGAACAAGCGACTCCGGTATCATAAAAATATAGCTTGGGTGTTTTTGTGATGCGCTTATTAAAATTAGAATGATATGGTTTTAATAAGTAAATGATATAACTGCTTTGTAAAATACTGAGCCAGGCTGCAACTGTTTTTTGGTCTATCCCGCAATCGTTGGATAAAGAGGTAAGGTTAAGTACCTGCCCGGTACGGCCGGCACATAGCTTTAGTAATTTCATAAACTGGCCGAGGTTGCTGATGTTTTTCAATTGCCGCACATCTCTTTCTACATAAGTATTAATATAATTTGCATACCAGTCAGCAGTATTAATCCTTTTTGATATTACTTCTGGATAACCGCCGGATAAAATATGATAAGCATAATCAGCTTTTATTTTTTTGCTTTCTGTCAATTCTTTTAATGATAATGGAAGCAATTGTACATAGGCAATTCTTCCTGAAAGTGTTTGTGTGATATTTTCCTGTATTAAAAAATTATTCGAGCCGGTTAATATAAATAACCCCTTCTTTTTTGTTTCATCCAATATTTGCTGTAAATACGAAAATAGCTGAGGGGCTCTTTGTATTTCATCCAAAATGGCTCCATTTTTAAACTGAGAAAGAAAGCCTCTTGGGTCGCTTAATGCAAACTCTAGTATATCGGGGTTTTCTAAAGACACATAGGGCTTTAGCGGGAACACGGCCCTGCATAAAGTGGTTTTACCACTTTGTCTTGGACCCACCACCGCTACGCTGCGAAATGTTTTGGCAAGTTTTGTTAACCTTGCCGTTGCTGTACGTTTTATCATATATTAAAGATAAAATAATTTGGACAAATCCGGAATTTGATTCCGGATTTGTCCAAATTAAAACTTAGCCATTCATTCAGATTTACTTAGTTTTTCCAGTTCCTCGATTGTTTTCTTTGCTCCGGCCAGCCGTATCTTTTTATTCTTCTCAACCAATTTATGTGTAGCCCAATGTTCTAATTTATGATGCAGAGGAACCAATAATGCTG
>JBDUEO010000546.1:0-2578 GCA_040002335.1 Parafilimonas sp.
GCAATTTGATGTGGAGTAATGTAATTCCCAAATCCCAGTTTTATTATAACAATGACAATTATCTTTCCTACGGTACGATGGTTGCTGACGAAAAAATTGATTTTTTATTCAATAATGTGAAAAAGCAGGACCTTCTTTTCGATGATCGATCAATATCTTCTGATGGGAATGTTACGAGGAATTTTTCTCCGGGAAGCATTGACCGTGAATATGAGCTTATGCCACGATATGCAAAACAGGTAAGTTCTTACCAGGTAATTGTTCCATGTCTTTACAGAAATTATATTTGCTTCGCAAAAATTGAATATTGATAAAAGTGGTTTAAGCGCTGCGTAAAAGTGTTATTGGGTTACCCGGTATTAATTTTTTATTTTCGCTTTTCAATCTAATGAATTTGTGACTGGCACATTCAAGGCTAATAATCCTTTTAATACATTCATGCTTCTTGTATATGGCTTGCTTTTAAAGCTGCCATGGATTTTATCGCCACAGGTGCCCCTTATTCAAAAATCAGATGGCTTTCTCTATAACCAGATTCTCGCTTTTATTAAACCTGTTTTTGACGGGTATTCTATAATTTATGCTGTTATTACTTTTTTTCTCCTTTATACACAGGCACTAAGTTTTAACCGGTTGTTTAACAACCGCAGGCTTATGCAAAAGCCCAATTACCTGCCCGCAATGAGTTACCTGCTCATTACTTCATTTTTTGCAGAATGGAATATTTTAAGCGCTCCTTTAATTATAAATACATTACTCATTTGGGTATGGGCAAAAATGAGCAACCTCTATAGTGATCCGCAGGCAAAATCCACTCTATTTAATATAGGTTTTGCAATAGGTATTACTACTTTTTTCTACTTCCCTTCATTGGCTTTCGCACTGCTGATAATATTTGCACTGGTTATTACAAGGCCACCAAGAATCGCAGAATGGATAATTGCAGCATTAGGTATTGCAACACCCTGGTATTTGTTATTTGCCTATCTGTTTTTAACAAACCGCCTTTATAGCTTCCAGATGCCGGGCATCCAGGTAGTTTACCCGGTTTTCATCTACGATGTTTCCACGTATATTGGCATTGCTATTATATTAATTATTGCAATAACGGGCGGATTTTTTGTTCAGCTGAACTTAAGACGGCAATTGGTGCAGGTACGTAAAAGCTGGGGCCTTACTACATTGTATCTTCTTATTGCCTTGTTTACTCCTTTCATAAACAATACGCATAATTTCCAATACTGGATATTAGCTGCTGTTCCGCTTTCAGCGTTTGCTGCATGTTTCTTCTTTTATAGCACCAAAAGGTGGCTGGTGGTATCAACACACTGGATTATGGTTGCTTTCGTTATTTATATAACATATATAAAGCGATAATCTTAGTATTTTTGCAAAGCAAAATCATTAAAAAATTTACAATGAAATTTGGTGTTGTTGTTTTTCCGGGCTCCAATTGCGACAGGGACATTTTAGATGCACTTCAAAACGATATGCAACAAGAGGTGATTAAACTATGGCATAAAGAAAAAGACCTTTCCATGTTTAGTAAAGAAGATTGCATTGTTTTACCCGGCGGCTTTAGCTACGGAGATTACCTGAGATGCGGCGCTATTGCGCGGTTTAGCCCCATGATGCAGAGTGTAATAGAATTTGCTAATAAGGGTGGCAAAGTTTTAGGTATTTGCAATGGCTTTCAAATACTTTGCGAAAGCGGTTTATTACCCGGCGTTCTTTTACGCAACGGTAATATGCAGTTTGTTTGTAAAAATGTATTTATTACTTCCGAAATTAATGCTGAAAAGAAAGTGTTAAAAATACCGGTAGCCCATGGAGAAGGGAGGTATTTTGCTACCGATAAAACTTTAGATGCCTTACAGGATAATAAGCAAATAATTTATCGCTATTGCGATGAAAATAGTCTGTACACTGAAGATTATTCACCCAATGGTTCTGTTAGAAATATTGCCGGTATTTGCAATGAACAAAGAAATGTGTTTGGCATGATGCCGCATCCTGAGCGGGCCTGCAGTAAAGAATTGGGAAATACAGATGGAAGGCAAATATTTACAGAAATATTTTCTTTAAACTAAAGTTAAAAAAGGTAGGTCTGAAACTTATCTGAAAATATATCGTTTACTATTTTTATAACATTGCATAAATCACACAATAGCATGAAAAAAATATTTTTTACACTACTCTCATTTTTTATAATAACGGTATCTTTTGGCCAAATATTGAATCCTGTAAAATTTAGTTATGCTGCTGTCAAGAAAGGTGGCAATCAATATGAAGTTCATATTAAAACTTCAGTAGAGCCGAGATGGCATATTTATTCAATTTATAATCCTGATGGCGGTGCACAAGCCACCGCTCTTGCATTCACCAACGGAAAGGCTGTAGGCAAAACAAAGGAAACAGGAAAACTTAAAACCATTTTTGAAAAAGAATTTAATGTAAATCAAAAATATTTTGAGACTAATGTAGATTTTGTGCAAACCGTAAAAGTAGAGCCTGGCGCCAAAAAAGTTACGGGTACAATTGAATATATGGTTTGTAATGACAAGCAATGCCTTCCACC
>JBDUEO010000547.1:0-2578 GCA_040002335.1 Parafilimonas sp.
CCATCGGTGTCTTTTAATTCACTCAAAGCTGTTTCAACTTCTTTTAAAAGTTTTAGTGCATCGTCGCAGCATTCCGCACTTATAAAACTGCACGATTCATCAGCATGTTTAAGCGCAGAAAGAAAAATTTCATGTTCGTCCTCATCATCATCTACCAAAAGAATTACTTTTTGGATAACATCATTTTCAGCAGTAGCAGTATCAAAAGCTTTTTTCTGGAACATTCCGGTTTTTTTTAGTAACATTCAATAAGCTAAATACTAATACGGTTAACCTATTGCAACAGGATTTTATCTAAATGTAAAAGTAGCAGTTGTTTAAAATTAATTATTTAATTAAATGAAAAAGTTTTTTTTATTTACGTTTTTTGACAGTTGTTTAAGTTTTTATTTTGCGTTGAAAGCTTTGTAAAAATAGTATCACAATTTGTGTAGTTTCAATTATGATATTGTTACTAATATCCTCTTTAAGAAAAAATATCATTACTTAAATGTTTAAAGGCTTCCATAGCACCCATGTATTCGCAGGTTCTTGCGCCGGCTTTGTTAGCATTTAAAATTATGTTTTTCCAGTTTTCAAACGAAACTGAAGTAAGGTCTTCCTGCAATGTACTTAACTGGTACAGCACCGCACCCACAAAAGCATCGCCAGCGCCCGTTGCATCAACCGCATTTACATAAATGCTTGGAATAATAACCGTTTCATCTTTTATACCCAGCATTGTTCCTTCTTTGCCTAAAGTAATCGTGAAAATGGCATTTGTTTTTGCAAGTAAAATTTTTACAGCATCATTTAATGTGGAAGCGCCGGTAATTAATAAAGCTTCTTCATCACTTACCTTAAAAAAATTACAGCTCTTTAAAAAGTTCCAGCTCTGATCAATAAAAGATTGTGTATTATTTTTAAAAAGAAGGTGGCGGTAATTAGGGTCGAAGCTGATAAAAATATTTTTCTGTAAAGCTTTTTGCAACATGCCCTGGTAAGCAGCCTGTAACGGGCCCGGAAGAAAACCCGTTGCCGAACCAAAATGAACAATAGCAAATTCATCTATGTTGATGGCTTCCGTTTCTGCGCGGCTTAACTGGCCATCGGCGCCACGGTTAAAAACAAAATCGCGTTCGCCATCTTCCATTAAAGAAACAAATGCAAACGTGGTAAAGAAATTATCATTCTGCAACATCCATTTTGTTGATACACCAAAACTTTGCATCACTTCAATTAATTGTTTGCCGAAAGGATCGTTGCCCACTTTTGCAGCCAGTTCTACTTTGCCGCCAAGTGCAGCAATGGCAGCAGCAACGTTGGTTGGCGCGCCACCGGGCTTTTTTAAAAAGTTATTACCGGCAGAAAGCGATTTGCCTTTATCGGTACAAATCATATCTATTAATGCTTCGCCAATGCAAAGAATTTTGGTTTCAAAACCTAAAGGCGCATCTTCTATGTCGTCGTATTCTGTAAGATTTTCCATTAATTATATTTATTAAAAGTTGTGTCGATTTGATTAATATCAATCTTGTAATTTAAAACCTTTCCTTTAAAATATGCTGTATCAATCATTCTTAAATTTATTGTCGAATCATTTAATTTGAAAATCGAAAACAAGTAGTCGTCCGTAAAGCCATCTAATATTTTAATAGTAAAACTCTTATCTGCTTTTATATTTTTTTTAGTCACCTTGAGATAATCAGGTGCTGTTGCGCCACCACCGATGTAATTAACTGTGATATAAATTGAATCATTGAATTTATATGAAAAAAGCTTCTTTTTAACCACCATTGATAAACAGCTTTGAAAGCATATAATTATGAGTAAGTAAATTAAAAGTTTCATTATTAATCTGAAATATTTTGTCTTAATTTATGACAGCGAAAAATTATTGCATTAATAGGAGAGTGGAAAAAAATGTTTTTATAAAAATACAATTATCTAATTTTTTAGAATTGTATGGGCTGATGATCTATTGTTTATTTTGCATGAATGATTTCGTCGTATAGAAAGCGCAGGCTTACATTTATTACGCTTACATACTGGTTTTTGCTGTTGTTTATTATTGCCGCGTGGGTGTGGTGGTTTATATCGTTGCAAAACCAAAACAACCAAATGCTGAAATATAAATTGGTGCAATTAAAGAAAGATGATGTTGCCTATTTACAGCGGTTAAATTTAATTAATGAAGAACATAGAAGAAAAACCGCGCAGTTTGTAAGCGAAGGAATAACGTTTGTTTTGGTTACGCTGGTAGGTGCGGTGTTTGTGTATCGCTCTGTGCGCAAACAATTTTTGCTAACCAAACAACAACACAATTTTATGATGGCGGTTACGCATGAATTAAAAACGCCTATTGCTGTGGTAAACCTTAATCTTGAAACGCTGCAAAAAAGAAAACTGGATGAAGAAAAGCAGCAACATATTATTGCGTCCACATTAAAAGAATCAGACAGGCTGAATGACCTTACCACCAAAATTTTAATATCGTCGCAGTTTGAAAGCGGCAATTATATTACCGATAACGAACACATAAATTTTTCAGCGCTTGTTGACGCTCCGGTGAGAGTCTCGCCGCGGCGAGCTGGTATGA
>JBDUEO010000548.1:0-2572 GCA_040002335.1 Parafilimonas sp.
CGTTGGAAATCTTCGTGGACGGCTTTCGTCTGATCCGTGGTGCTCGCCGCGAGTAATCCATCGGATTCAACACGCGTCAGGCCCATATTGGTATTTGCCGCAGGCGGTGATCATGGCGCGCCGCGAAGGAGTAAGACGGCCATGAGCCAGCAGTAGCGCACGCGAGGAATCCATGGGCCGCGCGTTACCCGCCAACTCCGGTAGATCAGGTTTGGAAGCCTCCCGAGTCTCCCGACGAATGATCGACGACGAATCATGCGCCTGCCTCCTGCACGCGCTTGCGGAACTCTTCGAGCGTCATGCCGACTTGGCCGGAGTGCTCAATCTCTTGGCGGTCCTTGTATTCCTTCGGGAAGAACCGCTTCAAGAGCGCCACAAGAAGCGTGTCGCTGTAGCTGTGCTCGAAGTATGGCTGGCCCGTTTCGGGGTGCAGTAGCGGCTGGCCGGTCTTGGAAAACTTGTATTGCCTCAAGCCTTCCTTGGCGCGCCGGACCGCTTCGGCCTCCAGCATGTTTGCCGCGATTCCGAGTGCCTCATCGTAGGCCTTGGCGAACTCAGGATCGTTCTGTCGAAGGCGCCAAACTGCCGTGTAGGACGTTCCGGCGGCCTCGGCAGCTTTGCCGCAATGCCCGCACTCCGCAAGGGCAACGAGATAGGCGGCGGTCCAGTCAGTGACCTTTGGTCCTCGCGCCCGCGTAATTGAGGGCTTTTTCGGTTGTTTCCGATTTTTCATCTATCCCCCTGCGCCATCCGGCGGCATTGGTTTCTCATAATGCCGAGCCGCCATGCCGCCCGTTTACACTAGGTCAAGCGTAATTTGATTGACAGAGCGGAAACTGACGGCACTAAAATTTCATCCGGAGACCATGGTTTTCCGCTTCCTCTATCGCGAAACGTCTACGCGATCCTGGTCCGCCGCCCGCTTTGTAATCTTGGAATTTTACGCGCACTCTTCGCATATCTCTCTGAACGCGATGGCGTCTGAGTAGCGCTGCTCTTTTCGAGTCTGAAGATTCGCCCGACAGACACTGCTTCGATCGCAGCCAGCTATGCGCCCGCTCGTGGCAGGCCCGACAGAGCACAACAAGGTCTCGGGTTGTTACGTCGAAGAGCTTCTTGTAGGTCAGATGATGAACCTCAAGGCTCGCGTTGGTTCGGCAGAGTTCACACTCGAATCCCGAAAGGCGCAGCCGGGCCAATCGAAGTTTTCGCCAATGGGGCGTCTTCAGATAATTCGCATACTTCACTTCTTCGCCCTCCACGAATCCCAAGCGCAAACGATCTCCGTGCAATCCTCGCGGATTCGGTCGAGAAGTCGGAAGCCAATTGCCTCGCGCAACGCAGCCCTGTCGAGGTTGCTGGTGATGATCGTCGGGCGGCGCTTGTCGTAGCGGTCCGCGAGAACCTGGTAGAGCAGCGGTTCCTCATCCCGGCCGCCCGGGCTCAGACCGAATTCATCGAGCACGAGCATCTCGCAGTCCTGCCACTTCTCGACAAGGTCTTTGGTTGTGGTCGTGCCGTAAGAGGCGCGCAGGTCCGCCAGCATGTTGACCTGCTCGATCCACAGTCCGGACTCCTGCACCTTGAGACACGCGCTCGCCAGATGCCCCTTGCCGGTCCCGGTCGTTCCGTAGATCAGCAGGAAGGTTCCGCGGCGGCGAGCCCAGGCCCTTGCGGTGGCGACCTCCTTCTCTTTGCGAAAGGGATCGCTAGGGTTGTCGCCGGGTCGCTCCAGGACGAAGTTCGCGAACGTCGCCTCAAGGACGCGCTCTGGCACGCCGCGTCGGCTCCAGTATCGACGTTGCTTGGCCGCGTTCTCCATCCCTTCGCAAACCTCACAGGTCCGGTAAGCGGCAACGAACGCCCCCCGCTCGCGGCTCAGGGAGCAGGAGAGATCGAAATCGATCGGACGCTGATGCTCTGGGTGAAACTCGCAAGGTTCGCTCTGTGGCGCGGACTCCACCTGCGGCCGCATCTCGGCAAAGAAGGCCTCCATGCGTTTCTGCAACCCTTCGAACACGGAGACAGCGGGCTTCAGCGCGTCAGCCAATGGCAACACTTCATCGGCCCGCGTCGGAACACGACTCTCGGCCTGCTCCACAGCGAGCCCGTGGCCATTCTCCAAGAGCTTCGCGCGCCGCTTTTCAACGACAAACTCCAGTTCTCGATACTCCGGCGTCGGGATGTGCTTCGGGTTCGGATTCATATCGTGCCCTCGGTGTCGTGCTTCGGCTGCTCTGCCCTTGATCGCTGCGGCGCACCTGCACGCCCGGTTTGCTTCGGCGGGAAGATCCCCGTCCAACCGTTGGCGATGCTGTGGCGAATCGCTTCGATAGCCGCGGCCTCGCCCATGGATGCGAGCTCCTTCCACTTCTCGGCGATGCTGTGTGCCCCGAGCGGCCTATTGCGCTGCTGACGGCGGTATTCGCAGTATCGCGACCACGCTGCCTTGAAGGCCTCGGTTCTCAACTCCAAAGGCAGCGCCGACCATTCGGCATCCGGAGTCGTTGTCGGGATCGGAGTCGTTGTCGGGATCGGAGTCGTTGTCGGGATCGGAGTCGTTGTCGGGATC
>JBDUEO010000549.1:0-2572 GCA_040002335.1 Parafilimonas sp.
TTACGGCAGGCGAACAGGAAGTAAGAGCATGGACGATTCATAAAGGCATGTTTGCACCACAGGCTGCAGGCGTTATTCATACTGATTTTGAAAAAGGATTTATTCGCGCAGAAGTTATAAAATACGAAGATTTTATAAAATATAAAAACGAAGCCGCTTGCAGAGAGGCCGGAAAATTAGGTGTGCAGGGAAAAGATTATTTGGTAGAAGACGGAGACATTATGCACTTCAGGTTTAATGTGTGATGAAAATGCATCGTAACGTTTTTGTTAATTAAAATCATCATACAACAAATATTTCTTTCTTATTTGTTTGAATTGATTTAATGCAGGTTGCCAGCTTGCACGAATTTCTGCTTCGGTTTTTCCGTCTTTTAATTGTTGTATTAAAATAGAATTTCCTGCAAGTTTATTAAAGAAATAATCGCCCGATTTTGGTGTGATGAAGAAATTATTTTTATCAGGAAATAATTTATACGCATCAATTAAATATTGCAGGTTTAGCTTTTTATCATCGGCAATTATATCACTCACATTCCAGCCATAACAAGTTTGATTTAAATACTTTGGATCTGTTGCACCAGGTTTTGATACCGGCGTAAATGCAGTCATATTTTTTGGTAAAGACGGCGCGCCGAAGATTTGAAAAGGCTCAGTTGTTCCGCGGCCTTCACTAATATTTGTGCCTTCAAAAAAACACGTTGACGGATACCAGTTTACAGAACCTATATCCGGCAAATTTGGTGATGGTTTTACAGGCAATTTATATTTACTTGAATGATCGTAGTTAATACATTTTATCACTAAAAAATGAAACGGAGTATCAGCAGAATTTTGTGCAACATTTTTATACCAGTTATATTTTTTATTAGCCGCGTCTGATGTTAACCAACCTTCTCCGGCAATCATCATTGCATATTCGCCAATCGTCATTCCATAAACAACCGGAACCGGTTGCATGCCGATAAAACTTTTATAGTTTGTATCTAAAACAGGCCCATCAATATAAAAACCATTTGGGTTTGGGCGATCAAGAATCATTAAAGGTTTACTGTTTTCAAAAGCTGCTTCCATAAAATATTGCAACGAAGAAATGTAGGTATAAAAGCGAACGCCAACGTCCTGTATATCGAACAATAAAATATCAACATCTTTTAAATCTTCTGCAGTTGGCTTATTCTTTTTTCCATATAAAGAAACAATGGGAACATGTGTTGCTGAATCAATTGAATTTGTTGTGGAAGCGCCGGCATCTGCATTGCCGCGAAAACCATGTTCCGGTGAAAATATTTTTGTTACGTTTATTCCAAGATTAATTAAAGTATCAATCAAATTTATGTTGCCAACAATTGAAGTTTGATTTGCAAAAACGCCAATGCGTTTACCTTTTAATAAAGGCACATACACATCAGTTCTGTCAGCACCGGGAATTATTTGTTGTGTTGTGTTTTGCGCAAAAGAAAAAATTGTACAATTAAATATAAGTATGAAGCTTAATAAAAATTTCATGCATTAAAAATAAGTTGAAATAATAAAACACTTGTTAAATGAAACAACACTAAAATAAGTAATAAAATATTGGAACCACGAAGGCACAAAGGCACGAAATAAAAATGCTTTGTGTTTCTTTATGCCTTCGTGACTTCGTGGTTTAAAATGTTCAATAGAATTCATACAGTACAAGGGAGTGACACAACCGTGCTTTATAGAATTAATGTAGCTGGTAACATAAAAATCTTTTTTACGTTACGATAAATATTTACCAACAATCGGCACTCTTCTGCCAACACCAAATGCCTTTTCTGAGACGCGGATGATGGGACAAAACTGGTTACGTTTATATTCATTTGTATTTACCAGTTTTAAAATACGATCAACCAATGCTGCATCAAAACCTAAAGCTTTTATTTCAACAGGCCCTAACCTGCGTTCAATATATTGATATAAAATTGTATCAAGCACATCGTAATCCGGAAGGCTGTCGCTGTCTTTTTGATTCGGCCTTAACTCTGCACTTGGCGCTTTCGTTAAAATATTATTTGGAATGAATTCTTTATCACGGTTAATGAATTTTGCCAACGCAAAAACCTGCGATTTATAACAATCACCAATAACGCTTAAACCGCCGGCCATATCGCCATATAATGTTCCATAGCCAGTTGCCAGCTCACTTTTGTTGGATGTGTTTAATAAAATATATCCAAACTT
Organism: Parafilimonas sp.; assembly: GCA_040002335.1. Lineage (GTDB taxonomy): Bacteria > Bacteroidota > Bacteroidia > Chitinophagales > Chitinophagaceae > Parafilimonas. The sequence goes on from JBDUEO010000549.1 coordinate 2,208, forward strand.
ATTTGCAATTGCCATCAACAAATTTCCACGCGTTCTGCTTTGAATATTTTCTTCAGCAACAGAAAAAGGAAGATCATTAAAAATGGGTTGTAATGTTTTTAAAAAATCTTCATAAATAGAATTAATGCGAACAATGTTATAAGGATTGCCAAGGTTTTTACTGAGCTGTTCCGCATCGTTTACTGAATGTTCGCTTGAATAAGGTGAAGGCATTAAAACAGCATGAACATTTTCTTTACCCAACGCTTCACACGCCAGCGTTAAAACTAGTGCGCTATCAATGCCGCCTGAAGAACCAAGAATTGCTGTTGTAAAACCCATCTTTTTAAAATAATCACGAATGCCTAATAACAATGCGTCACGAA
>JBDUEO010000550.1:0-2572 GCA_040002335.1 Parafilimonas sp.
GTTGCAAGCGTACCGAGCAGGATGAGCGCGCAGTTCGCGCGGGTGAAGAGCGTACGCATTGGTCCGCCATGGATGAAGGTCATTGCACCACCGCCACGCCCACGCGTTTCGCTTCGACGTTGTACGCCGCGAGGTCGGTCGCCAGCACCTGCTGGAGTCGATCAGTCTGCACTTTCAGTTCGGCCGTGAGGTCCTTGAAGATCGGGACCGCGCTGGCGATGGGCTTCTGGTCGCCGGAGGCCACGATCTCGAACAGGGACGCGAGCCGGTTGTTGATCTTGATCGGGAAGTTGAGCGGATCCTGACCGCTCTGGTTTCGCACCTGGTAGATCGACTCCTCCACCGCGCCGAGATTGCTTGTCAGGCGATCGGCGGCGGCCTTGAGGGCCACATCGGTCGAGGTGCCCGCGGCTGCCATGACACGTTGCTTGATATCCCGAATGCGGATGACGGCGTTGTTGGCCTCGCTCACCTTGTCGCGCAACTGCATGGCGAGTGCGAATTGTTCCTGCAGATCCGCGTCGGTTGCTGCATGCAGGGGATGGCGCCGGACAACCAGCGGCTGTGTCGTCGACTTCCCATCCACGGTGATACGCACGGTGTAATTGCCCGGAGGCGCAGTCGGGCCAGTCACGCCGCCACCCCAGAGGATCATCCCCGGGAATGATGCGGCATTAGGGAAGCGCAGGTCCCACGTCGTGGTGTTGATTCCTTCGAGCTTCGGCGGCGCAGCTCCACCACCGCCGCCACGGCCACCCCCGCCACCGCCTGCAGGCGCGCCGGGAACAGCTGGCGGGGGATAGCTGCGAATGAGCTGATCCTTTGCATCCAGAATATCGACCGTCACCACCTGGGCCGGCTGCTTGAGCCAGTACTGGATGGTGGCACCGCCCGCGGAACGTACGGCCGGCGTGGGACGAAAGAGCACCACGTCGGCGCTGCTCGACATCGCCGGCGTCAATTGCCGAAGCGGCTCGATGTTGTCGAGGATGTAGAATCCGCGGCCATGCGTGGAGATCGCGAGGTCGTGCGCCGTGACGATGAGATCGGACACCGGTGCATCGGGCAAGTTCAGCGACAACGATTCCCAGTGGTCGCCATCGTCATAGGAGATGTATACGCCATGCTGCCCTGCCGCGTAGAGCAGGCCGCGGCGCGTAGGATCCTCGCGCACCGCGTGGATGTAGTCATCCGCACGAATGCCCGTAACAATCGTCGTCCACGTCTTCCCGAAATCGTGCGTGCGGAAGATGTAGGGCGCCTTGTCGTCGAGTAGCGGCCGCTTCACGGCGGCATACGCGCTGCCGTCGTCGAACGCCGACGCATCGATGATGCTCACGCGCCCGAACTCCGGCATCTCCTTCGGCGTGACATTCGTCCAGCCCTTTCCACCGTTACGCGTGACCTGGATCAGCCCGTCATCGGAGCCGGTCCAGATGATGTTGACGTTCCGCTTCGATGCACCGATCGCGAAGATCACCGCGTACACTTCGGGGCCATTCATGTCGTGCGTGATGGGCCCACCGGAAACACCCATCGTCTTCGGATCGTGACGCGTGAGATCAGGCGAGATCTGCGTCCAGCTCTGGCCATTGTTCGTCGTTTTCCACAAGTGCTGCGATCCCGTGTACAGCACGTTGTGATCGACCGGCGAGAAGATGATAGGATACGTCCACTGCCACCGCTCCTTCAACACCGCGGATTCCTCGCCCGAGAACATGCGCGGATACGGAGACACCTCCAGCTCCTCACCCGTGCGGCGATTCAGCCGCGTGAGGAACGAGCCATTGTTGCCGCCCGAGAAGAACACGTCCGGATCGCGCGGATCCGGCGCGATGTAGCCCGGCTCGGCGCCGCCGGCACCATACGTGACCTGTGCCGCGGCACCACCCCGTCCGCCACCACCACCGCGCCCACCACGCCCCGCCGCCTCGCTCGGCACGCAGACGGTGCTCGCATCCTGCTGCGCGCCACAGATGTTGTAGGGCACATGCGCCGTCTCGGCGACGTGGTAGAACTGGCCCGTCGGATAATTCCGCGACGTCCACGTGCGCGCCGGATTGTCCGCATTCATCGTCACCGCGCCACCGCCATCGCTGGCGTGCAGCACGTGACTGGTGTTGTCGGGATCGATCCAGAGATCGTGCGAATCGCCGCCAGCAAAGTTGCCGAGGGTCTTGCCGCCGTCGGTGGAGCGGGTGGTGCTGGTGTTCATGACGTAGACCAGGTCCTTGTTCTTCGGATCGGCCACGACGTGCGTGAAGTAGAACGCGCGCTGCCGGATGTTGCGGCTGCCGTTGACGAGTGCCCAGGTGGCGCCAGCATCCTCGGAGCGGAAGAGGCCACCGTTGTCATTCTCGACCACTGCATAAACGCGATTCGGATCAGCGCCGGACACGGCCACTCCGATGCGGCCGATCATGCCCGCAGGCAGGCCCCCATTCCGGGTGATCTCGCTCCAGTGCTCGCCCCCATCGGTCGACTTGAAGAGGCCGCTCCCCGGGCCACCGCTCGACATCTGGTACTCGAGCCGGTACGCCTCCCACATCGCGGCGTAGAGCACTTGCGGATT
>JBDUEO010000551.1:0-2562 GCA_040002335.1 Parafilimonas sp.
TATTGTCTTTTGCGGTTACAGTAATATCTTCATAAAAACCTGTGATGCCTGTTGTTGGCTTTATAAGGAAAGAACCTGTGCCGTTTCCATTATCTGTGAATGTGACAAAAGAAGGAAGTTGCGATGCAATTAATGTTACATGATCTGCAGCATCATCATTAGCAATTACCGGAACAGAAAGCTGAACATTATTTTTAATGATAACATCGGCAATAATATTTAAAGCTGGTACTTTATCAGCAGTTAAAATGCTGGCAATATTAGAATAATCAGAGTTGCCATAACTGTTTGAAGCAAGTATTTTATAATAGTATTGAGAATTGCCTTTTGCTGATGTATCAAGGTAACCAGTTGTATTTGCAACAACAGAATTTATTAACGTATAACCACTGCCTTGTGTTGCTGAGCGATATACCTGGAAGTTGCTTTCATTATATGATACATCGTTCCATGATAATTGTACACCGGTTCCGGTGCCTGCTGCAATAAGTGATAAAGGTGTTAATGGTTTTGTTCCATCATCTAAAAGAGAATTTATTACAAGTGCATTTAAATAACCCACCGGCGTATTAGCATCAGCTTTTGCCATTGTGAAATTAATATTACCTGTTGCATCAGGTTTTAAACCATTAATTGAAACTGTATGTTGAGTGTTATTTTGTACATACAGAGAAACAGTTTGATTGCCTGCGGTAAATGTTGTGGTTCCATTATCCGGAGTGCCGGGCCAGGAACTTGCTGCAAGAAAAGAAAGATTATATTTCAATGCAGTATCAAGACCGGTTAATTGTACAGTTACAGTTTCAGGGCCGCCGAATATGCCGAAATAATAATAGTCTTTTAAAACAGCATCAGGATAAACACCTGAATTATTTCCTGTAGTTGGGCCGCCATTACTTGTAGAAAACCAACTTGTTTGCATATTCATTCCTACGGTAGTAGCATTGCCATTTGCATCTTTCAAATTGTTTGTAGTAACACCTGTTATATTATTCCATGGCGTTCCAATAACGTCAACATCTTTAAATCTTGCATATATAGTTTTGTTTGGATTTTTATCATTAACCGTTAAATTAAATGTTCTTGTTGCGAAACCGCCGTTGCCGTCGCTTACTTTTACACATACTGCATACGTTCCTGCTGCACCATAATTAGGATGCAACAATAATTGTGCGTTTGTGGTATTTACAGTTGTAATGCTGTAATTATTTGGAACATTTGTTACAGACCATGTTAAGTTATCAGTTGTATTCTGATCGTGACCATTTAGATTGATTGTAAGATTATCATTTTCAGAAATTGTATAATTTATAATTGAATCAAAAGTTGGATCGTAATTGTTGTTTACAGTTAAAACAAATGGAGCAGTAGTATCTTTCCCGCCGTTGTTATCATTTACAATAATTTGTATTGAACCATAACTGCCCTGGTTAGTTGTTTTAGGTTTTAAAGTTAGGCTTGCAGTATTGTCGCCATTATTTTTTAGTGTTGCCCAGCTTGGTTTAGATTTTACGCTGTATGTTAAAGAATCTCCGTTAACATCTGATGCGGAAAGTTGCATAACAGTAGTTATACCATATGCCACACTCCTGCTTTCTATATCTGTAATTACTGGATAATCATCTTTTGTTTTTCCTAATACTGCTTTCGCATCATTATGCGCACCGCCATCTCCAAGTACACTTACTTTATAATAATAAGTTAAGTGTGCAAATAAAGCAGAATCATTATACGCTTTTGAGTTTACCGGTAAAGATGCAAGAAATTTAAAATGAAGTGAATCATTTACCGATCTGTAAATAGTATAACCGGTTTCATTTGTGGCATTGTCTTTCCAGGTAAGATTAATTGCAGAAGAAGATTGAACTGTGGCTTTAACTGCCGTAGGCAATTTTGGTGCTGCAGGTAATGCCAAAGTGGTTGCAACAACAGATGCTGATACAAACGCAGTATCAGGAATGTTTTGTTTTGTTATTGTTGAACTTTGGTATGCTGCAGAAAGTGCTGCGCCGCCTTCTTTCTGAAAGTAAGTAATATAAATTGGATGAACGCCTTTAGTTAAAGTAATTGTACCAGACCTTTCTGTTGCAGATTGCAAAAAATCATTATTAACTACAACATTTGATGCATTAAATCCATCTATATACAATTTACTTCCATCGTCTGAAGTTGTATAAAAAGTATAAGAGCCTGTTGCAGGAATATTTATGTTTCCTTCATATTTAAATGCATAATGTATGCTGTTATTAGCAGGCGATAAAGAAACATTATTTAAGTTGCCTGTTTTAATTGGTGTCAAAGAATTAAAGTCAGGAAGGTTATCCCATGTTCCTTCATAATAAGAATATTTAAGCCCGCTTCCTAAAGAAGAGCCATAAGCATTAACAGCATTTACCTGGTAATAATAAGTTGTTGATGCAGATAATAAAGAATCAGTATAAGAAGTTGTATTTGCGTTTACAGTAGCAACAATCTGGAAAGGCCCTGCAGCACTTGCAGATCTATATATTTCAAACCCTGTTTCATTATTGCTGTTATCTGTCCATGTCAATTTTATTTTGT
>JBDUEO010000552.1:0-2561 GCA_040002335.1 Parafilimonas sp.
CTGAAACAAATAATGGCAAAGCATTCTTTGCATCGCTTGATAAATTAGGCGCATTTATCTTCCGGGATTTTGAAAGTGGTAAAAGAAAAACGGTGTATTAATTTTATGTAACCGGCAACCGTACTTTGTGGCATCTTCGTTGTGTCACTCCCTTGTACTTTTGTGCTAAACTGAACAATTAAAAGTCATAATTCAAAATTAAAAACATAAGATTATTTTGACTTTTAAATTTTTACTTTTGAATTGCCTGCTTCATATAAAAAATTGAGTTTAATTAAATAAAAGAGATAATGAATATCGAGAAGATTAAAACATTAGGTGAGTTAAAAAGAAGCGGCTATAAACCGGTTTCTATCAAAGATGAAATAAGAAAAAATCTTATAGAAAGTATACGCAATAAAGAAAACACTTTCAAAGGAATTATTGGTTACGAAGATTCAGTAATTCCCGATACAGAAAGAGCCTTATTAAGCCGCCATAATATTTTGTTTTTAGGTTTACGCGGCCAGGCAAAAACACGTATGGCCAGGCAAATGACAGAGTTATTAGATGAATATATTCCTATTGTTGCGGGCAGCGAAGTAAATGATGATCCGCTGCATCCTTTAAGTAAATATGCAAAAGACCTTATTGCAGAACATGCCGATGAAACACCGATAACATGGTTGCACCGTAGCGAACGTTATGGAGAAAAATTAGCCACACCAGATGTAAGTGTTGCTGATCTTATCGGTGATATTGATCCCATAAAAGCGGCTAACCTGCGTTTAAGTTTTGCAGATGAAAGAGTAATTCATTACGGCATTATTCCGCGCAGTAACCGCGGCATTTTTGTTATAAATGAAATTCCAGATTTACAGGCACGCATACAAGTTGCTTTGTTTAATATTTTGGAAGAAGGCGATATACAAATTCGTGGTTTTAAATTAAGAATGCCTTTGGATATTCTTTTTGTATTTACAGCAAACCCCGAAGATTATACCAATCGCGGAAGCATTGTAACGCCCTTGAAAGACAGAATTCAAAGCCAGATATTAACGCATTATCCAAAAACCATTGAAACATCTTTAGAAATTACAGAACAGGAAGCGCACATTCTTGATGAGCAAAAATCGAGAGTTTCTGTAAGTGATCTTGTAAAAAGATTAATTGAGCAGGTTGCATTTGAAGCGCGCAGCAACGAATATGTTGATAAGAAAAGCGGCGTTAGTGCAAGGCTTCCTATTTCAGCTTTTGAAAATGCATACAGCAGCGCAGAACGCAGGGCAATTATTAATAATGAAAAGCAAACACATGTTTGGATAAGTGACCTTGTTGGCATTGTTCCATCTATTACAGGAAAAATTGAACTGGTGTATGAAGGCGAGCAGGAAGGCCCTTACCAGGTTGCTGTTAATTTATTAGATAAGGCAATACGTTCGCAGTTCATCACATATTTTCCGAATCCTGAAACATTAAAGAAAAGAAGAAATACAGGCAAGGCATCGCAACAGGAAAAAGAAAATGATAATCCGTATAAATCAATTACGCGTTGGTTTGACGGAGGAAAGCATCTTGATCTTTTTGTTGATATGAAGGATGCAGAAAAAATTACTGCTTTGTATAAAGTGGACGGCTTATATAATTTTGTAAAAAAATATTTTCCGGATGCAAATGAAAAAGAAAATGCGTTGCTGATGGAATTTGTTTTACATGGATTAGCCGCGCATTCGCTTATTAGTAAAAAAGTAATTGAAGGAAAAATTGAATTTAAAGATCTTATCGGCAGTATGATGAATCTTGGACAGATAAATTATACGGATGATGAAGACGATTTGAATGAAGATAATTTCAGTTAAATACTATTTGTATCAAATAAAAATTTTATGAGAAGCTACTTTTTTATTTTGCTGATTATTGTATTTGCATTTGGATGCATAGCAAAGGATTCTACGCCTGCAGGCGTGCAGGATGATTTAAAAACTGCGATGCAAGCTTATTTGTATAACGCAATTAATAACGATTCGTCCAACGCAAAATACCGCGTAGAGGATGTTCATTTTTATGATGATAAAGAAAGAGGCATATATATATGCGTATTTACCGTTAATCTAAAGGAAAAACTATTTGATACAACCGGCACTATGAAAGCCAATATTTCAAAAGATTTTAAAAAGATAACACGCCTTCAGTAACGTATTTATTCAACAATTAATGTAGCAATTGAATGCGGCAGGCTCGTTGTTTGCGCAGCCTCACCATTAATCCATAAGTTGTAATCTATTTTTTCGTCTGATGTATTTAATACAACAACAGCAAGCTTTCCGTTAGTATTTATAAAAGCTGTTGTTTGCAATTTATCGCGGTTAGATGAAGCAATAATTCTTTGCGCACCGGGACGAATGAATTTTGAAAAATGCCCGATGTAATAATAGCTGTTCATGTATGTAAGTTCGCCGGTTTTTGTATCAGCATGTACTGGCGCAAAACAAAAGTTGCCTACATGGTTTGGGCCGCCTTTTTCATCCAGTAAAATATTCCAGTCCGTCCATGCAACAGTGCCGTTATTAAAATCATGCACC
>JBDUEO010000553.1:0-2561 GCA_040002335.1 Parafilimonas sp.
GCGGTTTATGTACCGACCATGAACAACACAGTTGTTTAACAGTTGTTGAAATTACTGACAGGTGCAACCTTACCTGCCCAACCTGTTATGCCAACAGTTCTCCGCATTATGGCAGGCATAGAACTATTGAAGAAGTTGAAAAAATGCTGGATATAATTGTTGCAAATGAAGGAACGCCGGATGTTGTACAAATAAGCGGAGGCGAACCAACAATTCATCCTGATTTTTTTGCTATTCTTGATATTGCCAAAAAGAAACCCATTCGCCATTTAATGCTGAATACAAATGGCATTCGCATTGCAAAAGATAAAGAGTTTGTAAAGCAGCTTGCATGTTACATGCCCGATTTTGAAATTTATTTGCAGTTTGATTCTTTTAAACCGGAAGCGCTGCAGCAACTGCGTGGAAAAGATTTAACTGATATAAGAAAAAAAGCATTAGAACATTTAAATGAATTCAACCTTTCAACAACACTTGTAGTTACTGTACAAAAAGGTTTGAATGATGATGAACTTGGAGATATAATAACGTTCGCTTTAAAACAACCGTGCATAAGAGGTGTTACATTTCAACCTACACAAATTGCAGGCAGGCTTCAAAATTTTGATGCGGCAACAAACCGGATAACTTTAACAGATGTGCGCCAAAAAATTTTAGACCAAACAAAAATTTTTCAATCAAACGACCTTATTCCTGTTCCATGCAATCCTGATACGCTTGTTATGGGTTATGCATTAAAACTTGCAGGAGAGGTTTATCCAATGACGCGTTATATTGATCCGGCACATTTATTAAACAACAGCCGTAATACTATTGTTTACGAACAGGATGAACAATTACATGCACACATGCTTAAAATATTCAGCACAGGAATTTCGGTTGACAGAGTGGAAAATAATTTTAAAGAACTCTTATGTTGCCTGCCGCAAATACATGCGCCTGGGCTGGATTATAATAATTTGTTTCGCATTATAATTATGCGTTTTATTGATGCTTATGATTTTGATGTTAGAACAATTAAAAAAAGCTGTGTGCACATAGTACATAAAGACGGGCGCATTATTCCTTTTGAAACGATGAATATGTTTTACAGAGATGATAAAGAAGAATATGTAAAACAATTACAGGAAGAAAGGCGAGCTATTGTTCAATAAAATATTATTGTATGAAAAACTGGAGACTTGCTTACAAAGTTGCGTTTATAAATTGTGCAATTGTAGTTTTTATCGGTAGCATAGTTGGCTTGATGTATCTAAATAATGAATTTGGCTTTTCACTCGGTATTGTTTGTCTTATAGGCGGTTTATTAGATTTTCTTATCGGACTGATTTCATATGCCGCTTCATCCAAAGAAAAGGCTAAAGGTTTTTTATTGAGTGGCTGCATTCTATTATTATTAAGCGGAATTTCCTGCGGCACAAATTTAGGCAGCACAAATTTTAATTTTATTTTGCCAGTGCTTTTTTATTAACCCATTATAGCTATGTTCATTAATTATAGATGCATTGTTTACGTGTTTAACTTTAAGATTGTATGAGCTAATTAAGAATTCGCTAAATTTAAAACAGGTATGTCTTACGATGAATTTATATTAACCGTTGAAAACGATGAACTGCCATCGCACCTTCCTTTGTATATACAAGCGTTGTGGTGGGATGCAAAGGGAAACTGGCAACAAGCGCATGCATTAATTGATTCATCAGATGATAAAAACTCTTGTTGGGTGCATGCATATTTACATCGTAAAGAAGGCGATATTTCAAATGCAGATTATTGGTACAGGCGTGCACAAAAACAAAGAACATCAGAAGATCTGCAATCAGAATGGAACTCAATAACAATGGAATTGCTTTTAAAGCAGTAAGCAAAAAAACGTATTGTATTTTACAAGCTATTACTTAAACATACATACAAAAAAACTGCTGAACAAGCTTTAATATATTATGAAAGGCGGCACGTTACTTATCAAATATCAGGCTTTAAAAAAGTATTTATTAAGGCTCGTTTAATTGTGTTTGGTAATGAACTTCACCATTAGCTGAATAATGAACGTCGCCATGCCATAACATAAAAAGCATTACAAAAACAAATACAACAACAAAAGAAATAAATACCATGATTGTAAATTTCTTTGGATCGTGCGGAGCAGAATGATTTGACATATTTTTAGTTTGATAATTTCTTCAAAAATAATAAATCCATTAAAACTTTAAGCACCTGCGGCATATTGCATCATGTTTAATACAAGATCAGGATCAGGGCAATTTTTTAAATACATATCTTTTTCACCATAACTGCAAACGCCGGGATAATCGCCTTTATTCAATTGCATATCGTTTATAATTTGAAAATGTAAATGCGGCGGCCAGTTACCGTTTTCTGCTTGCTCACCAAAATGCGCCATTACTTCTCCCCTAACAAAGTATTGCCCTTCTTTTATGTTGTTTATATCCTTCAAAGAAATATGGCCGTACAAGCTGTAAAATCCAATACCATCTAACTGGTGAAGTAATACAAGTGTTGCACCATAATCACCAAAACGATTATTAAAAGCAAAACTG
>JBDUEO010000554.1:0-2560 GCA_040002335.1 Parafilimonas sp.
GCACGGCCAATCATAATGCCATCAACGCCATAACGGTTTTTATATTCCAAAGCTTTTTCGGGTGAATCAATATCGCCATTACCAAAGATTGGCATCGTAATACGCGGATTATTTTTTACTGCAGCAATCAATCGCCAGTCCGCTTCGCCTTTATATAATTGACTGCGCGTTCTGCCATGAATGGATAAAGCTTGCACACCAATATCCTGCAAACGCTCTGCAACTTCAACAATATTTTTATTAGCATCATCCCAGCCTAAACGTGTTTTAACCGTAACGGGTAATGATGTTGAATTAACACAGGCTTTTGTTAACCGCACCATCAAATCAATATCTTTTAATACAGCAGCGCCTGCGCCTTTGCTTACTACTTTTTTTACGGGGCAACCAAAGTTTATATCAAGAAGATCCGGATTTACGGCATCAACAATTCTTGCGCTCATAGCCATCGCTTCTTCATCGCCGCCAAAAATTTGAATGCCGACTGGTTTTTCATAATCAAAAATGTCAAGCTTTTGCCTGCTTTTAATGGCATCTCTTATTAAACCTTCGCTCGAAATAAATTCTGTGTACATAAGATCAGCGCCATTGTCTTTGCAAACTGCACGAAATGGCGGATCGCTCACATCTTCCATCGGCGCAAGCAACAATGGAAATTCAGGTAATGATATATTGCCAATATTAATCATCTTATAAATTAATTGCAGCTATCTGATGCTGCTCCTATAAATTTGAACGCAAATTTAAGCTATACAAAATTTTATGCTGGATTATGATGTACAACGGCCGCGATTTTCATTGTGGTCTCAGTTAGCAATTCTATTATTTTTAAGTGGTATCGGGCTTTTAGTGGGCAGTATTGTAAGCATTCCCATTGCTACAGCTTACCTGCATGTGCCGCTGCAACAATTGCAGGACGCTTTATTAAAATCTGAAAATGCAAATTTGTCAAGATTGCTGCAGTTCGTTACCACATTCTTTTTTATGGCGTTTCCTTCTTTCATTTTCGCAAGAATTATGAACCAAAAGCCTTTTGAATATATTGGCTTTAATAGTGCTTTAAGCGGAAAACAGGTTTTTATTATTATTGGTATTGTGCTGTTTGGCCTGGCCGTAAGCGGCGCTTTAAGTACCGTTAATGAAATGATACCGATATCAAAATCTGCCGCACAGTATTTTAAAGGTTTGGAAACAGAATACAACAAAGAAGTGCTTGCAATAGCAGACATGAAAACTGTACAGGATTATATTGTATCATTAATTATGATTGCTTTGTTGCCAGCAATATTTGAAGAAATGTTGTTTCGCGGTTCGCTTCAGCCAATAATGATAAACATCTTTAAAAGTCCTTTTACCGGCATTCTTATTACGAGCATTTTGTTTAGCGCCATACACATGTCTTATTATGGTTTTTTACCAAGGCTTGCATTAGGTTTAATGATCGGCTACCTGTTTTATTTCAGCAAAAATTTATGGCTTTCTTCCATCATGCATTTTTTATATAATGCTTTTGGCGTAACGCAGTTGTATGCATTAAGCAGGCAAGGTTTATTAAATCAAAATGCTTTGAGCGATGACAGTTTCCCTTTGTATTACGGATTATTTGCGGCGGCAGCTTTGTATATACTTTTCATCTTTTTTAAAAAGGAAAGTGAAGTGGTAATTTCTATGCATAACATAAAAAAGATGTAATGGCAATTAATGAACATTTGTCTGAAAAAGTTAGAAACGCATTAGCAAAAATTTCCGGTGTTACAGAAAAGAAAATGTTCAGCGGCATTGCATTTATGGTAAACGATAAATTATGCATCACAGTTGGCAACAACAGAATTATGTGCCGTGTAGATCCATCTTTGCAGGAACAACTTATTCAAAAAACAGGTTGTACTACTGTTGTAATGAAGGAAAGAAATTATAAAGGATATGTTTGGGTGAATGAAACTGCGCTTGAAACAAAAAAGCAATTGGATTATTGGGTAAAACTTGCACTCGAATTCAATCCGAAAGCAAAATCAACAGTGAAAAAGAAAGCAGCCTTAAAAAAATAATGAAATGTTACCAATCTTTCTCGGGCTGAATGGTGTTGTTTTTACTTTGTAATTTTTGTTGTAATTGTTTTTCCTGGTTGCGCAGCTCGTTAAATTTTTGCTGCATCATATCTTTATTCAGTGGTGGTTGTTTTTGTTGTTTGGGGTTTGGTTGTTGTTGATTTTTTTTCTGTGGCTGATTTTGCTGTTGTTGTTTTTTTAAATCGTTTAAAGCTTTTTGCAGGTTCTCTCTTGCATCATCATCATTCGGGTTTTCTTTTAATGATTCTTTAAAAGATGCAACTGCTTTGGTCAGGTCTTTTTCTTTTATAAATGCCAGCGCTTTATTATAATTCGATTCTGCTTTTAAAGAGTTAATGCTTGTATTTGAAAGCACTTCATCATAATTTTTTTTAGCATCATTAATTTCGTTTTGCCGTTGTAAAGCATTGGCAAGATTAAACCGCGCCGTATTGTTGTCAGGCGCTTTTCTTAATGCATTTTTATAATTTTCCACCGCAACATCAAAGTCG
>JBDUEO010000555.1:0-2560 GCA_040002335.1 Parafilimonas sp.
TCTAACTACAAAATTCTGTTATGGAAGATAATACCAGGTTTACGATAATGAGTTTTCCCCAAAGTTTTGATGGAAATATTTTAAAACTAAATATTGTTTTGCTGCCGCGCAATCAAAACCCATTAACGAATGCTATTAGTACACAGCCGCCAATAACTGATGCGCCAGCATTTGCATCAGCCAACCTTTTATTTACCGCGAAAGTGATTGATAGCCTGGAAAATTTTCCAGACTTAACATTGCCCTTTCAATCATTCAATCTTACAACAAATGCAAGCGGCGACAGAACTGCTTTGTTTAATGCATTAGCGCCAAACTTCAACATTACAAACATTGGCGCGTTAAATACAAACGCTAATGTCATCAATACAAAAAATAAAACGGCGTTGCCTGTTGAGCAATCTGTAAAAAAATATTTGCCTCTCACCTATCGCGGCGCATTCAATTTTACAACGCCTGTACGTAATGCTGTTATTGATGATGGCTATACATGTGCCATGCGCAACAAAGGCAATAATGCAGGCTTTAAACCTGATGATGATTCAATAAACTGGGGACAGGTTTATGCGTACATAATGCGGCAACCTTTGCTTGCAGAAAAAGCAGGTATGATCTATCATGCAGAAATTGAAGTAGATGAAACATTGTTAAATAAAGGAGGTTGGTTGTATGTTGATCTTGCTGATAACAGCGATTATAAGTTACAGCAAACACAAGCGCAAGGTGATGTAAACGGAAGCTTTATTAAATTATATGCAGCAAGAATTCCAGCATTAAAAAAAGGCGTTGCAAGAACCTTATTTGCGCCTGTACAATTTCCTGTAATTACAACTGCGCCAACAGATTGCTACGATAATGTATTTATTGAAGCATCTGAATATGATGATGGCTTTGCAAAAATTGTTCACTCATTCCAGCCGGTTAGCCAGAATTTTTTAAGGGAGGAAAGTGATGGGTTTCATCCAACCAAAGAAACAGGCATTCGTTTGGGTTGGGATGATGAACAAATTCTTACCTGGTATGTGCGCGCATTGGCCGAAGACAAATCTGGCTCAGGTGTAAGATTGGATGCGCCGCTTGGTGTATTTGGTTATAAGATTGATGTGCGTGAAAAAGGAAATGTGAAGTGGGATACATTAAATTTTGTAAAAAGCAAAGCACCAATTTCTATAGCACAACAAAACATTGGAGATTTTTCAGGTGAACTCAATTACCAGGTTTATCCTTCACAAATAAACGGCGACATTTCTAATAATTTTTGGTTGCCCATGTACTTTGCAAATTGGGCAGGCAAATCAATGGTGTTGCCTGATGATGATGCATTGGATATTTATCAAAACAACAAAGCAATTGCAGATCCTTTAACCAATGTTACGGGAGCTTCGCAAAACAATCTCAACAAAATTTATAATGCTAAAAAAATCAATACTAATTTATTGTACGGAAATATTTATGAGTTCAGAATAAGATTGAGTGATACAAGTGGTGGCGGCCCTGCTGCAACAGATGAACCTGTTTATGATGCACCGTCTCCAATTACAACAACACATTTCAAAAGATATGTTGCACCGAATGCATTGCGCATTGCAGACTTAATACCGAATGATGATTCAAAACTTTTTACAGATGCATCCATAAAAATTAATCGCCCGTTACTTGGTTATCCGGGTGTAGTCTTTACAGGAAAATATAATGATCCGGTTGGTTTATTAAAAACTGCATCTATAAATATGGCAGGCAAAGAAGCATTTGGTATAAGCGATCCTGACGTGGAAAGCGTTGAAATAATTGTTGAAATAAAAGCATTGCAGATGGATAATTTGCTAAGCGTAACAGGCAGGGAATCTTATATAAAATATTTCACCACAACAAGAAATTTTTCAACCGCTTCTGTAACTTTTGATGATGAACTTGATATTCCATTACAATATGTTGATGCGCACGTTTTAAACTTTGGCGATGAAAGTGATTTGGGTAATGACTTTAGTTTTACAAAAGCGCAGATTGATGTAATGGATGCTTTGCCTTTACCAACAGGCAGAACCATCAGGCTTACATTGCGTGCGGTATGTAAAGAATTTGATGGTTATTATGGCTCAGAAAATACGGATGAAAACCTCAATACGCGTTATGGAAAAACAACACAGTTTTTAGTTAATCAACCATCGCAAAATGAAAAAGATTTATTGCTGAATACAAATGCTGCTTCGCAAATAAAAGGCATTTATCTGCAACCCGATTCACCATTGGTTTTCGATGGCAATTATGCGAATTTTTTATTTGGAAACAATGCGGCTGCAATGCCAGATATTGTACAGCGTTTATCGCAGCAACTAAATATACAAAATACGGGCTTAACACTGGTAGGCGAAGCAGGGCAAAGGCTGCAGTTTGGTTGCTCAAACAGGGTTCGCCATAGTCTTTCACCAGATAATTCATCACTCACATTTGCAAGCAAAGAAGATTTAATAAATCATTGGCTGGTGTGTATTACACTTGAAATAAACCGCGACTGGACGTGGGACGCATTAAATAATATCAGCTTTAATATAGAAAGAAA
>JBDUEO010000556.1:0-2552 GCA_040002335.1 Parafilimonas sp.
ATAGCGCTTTTAAAAACTACGCAAGGTTCAAAACTGGTTCTGTGGTGATTGATGATTGTATTTTCATCGGTTGCAAAATTGATATTGCCATTTATAATTGCTGAACCTAAAATAAAAAAATTCTTTTTTATTAATGCGGTATAAGCGTAACCTATGCCTGGCCCAAAACTCACAAAATGCAACTGCGAAAAGTTTGCATTATTGAAAAATCCAGCAACTTTTGCGGGAATTAAACTACTGTCGTTTGATCGTATGTTTTCGTAATAAATTCCTCCGCCATACAACAGCGTTCCTGAAGATTTCCTTATTAATTCGTTTTGAAAGAAAGCAGTTCTATATGAAAAGTGTCTGAAATTTTGAACATAATAGCCTGAAAGCCCTGCCAGATCTAATTTAATATCCGGCCTAAAATAATAACCGGACGGTAATTGCGATGCGTAACCTTGCGGCGCTGCATAAAAGCCTTTGTAATGAAGGTAAAGCAGGTCAGATGTAAATTTTTGCAGGAAGAAATGAAACTGCAGATCTAATGATTTGGTTTTGCCGCGTGTATTAATCCCATTATTTAAAAACCCAAAACCTGCACTTAAATTACCTGAGACATTTTTATATGTAACGCCGGCGCCAAGATTTAATGTGGTGTTTGACCGGTATTTAATATTTGATTTTTTGTCAATGGAAGAAAAAGTAAAATCAGTGTAATCTTTTACTGAATATATTCTTACAGTTAAATTATTTGGAAATGTTTGGTAATAGAGGCTGTCGTGAAATGTTTGTGCAAAAGCGTAACTGTGCAACAGGAGAAATAAATTAATAAAAACGAAGTATTTTTTTATCATCTGCAATGTGTAAAAAGAAGGGTATTTATTAAAATTTATAATTTAAGAGTAATAAAATTTGTATTTGCATAATTTCTATTACGTTGCAATACTTACGCCAGTATTATTTAATGGATACGGCTTTTAGTATAATTTAGAATTGTATTGCTTCTGCCAATATCAATATTTAGATTCTTCAGCACAATTAAATAGTCTCTATAAATCTTAAATCTTTTATTGTAAATCCCTAATAGAAATAAGAACTATTATTCTATTTTCTTGCCGCAGAACCTTACATTTGCGCAAAATTTAAAAAGCATAAAATTTTATGGCTAATAAAGGTAAGGTTAAGCAAATTATCGGTGCAGTGGTTGACGTTTATTTTCCCGACAGTTCACTGCCTGAAATATACAATGCTTTGGAATTAAAACGCCCCAACGGAGATAAATTGGTGCTTGAAGTACAGCAACATTTAGGTGAAGATAGTGTGCGTTGCATAGCAATGGATGCTACAGAAGGGTTGGTTCGCGGTGCCGAAGTTATTGATACAGGCATTGCTATTGCTATGCCAACCGGCGAGGCAATACATGGCCGTTTATTTAATGTAACCGGCGACGCAATTGATGGTTTACCTCCGGTAAGTAAAGTAAACAGCAGGCCTATTCATGCCATGCCGCCAGCATTTGAAAATATAAGTACAGCATCCGAAATTTTATTTACAGGTATAAAAGTTATTGATCTTATTGAGCCTTATGCAAAGGGCGGAAAAATAGGATTATTTGGCGGTGCAGGTGTTGGTAAAACAGTATTAATACAAGAGCTTATCAATAATATTGCTAAAGGTTATGGTGGCCTTTCTGTGTTTGCAGGTGTTGGTGAAAGAACGCGTGAAGGAAATGATTTGCTGCGCGAAATGATCGAAGCCGGCATTATGAAATATGGCGACAAGTTTAAGCACAGCATGGAAGAAGGCAATTGGGATATTTCCACAGTTGATATGGAAGGGTTAAAAGAATCTAAAGCCACTTTTGTGTTTGGCCAGATGAATGAACCTCCGGGAGCACGTGCAAGAGTAGCTTTAAGCGGACTTACCGTTGCTGAATATTTTCGTGATGGCGATGGCACAGGGAAAGGAAGAGATATCTTATTTTTTGTTGATAACATTTTTCGCTTTACACAGGCAGGTTCTGAATTGTCGGCGCTGTTAGGCCGTATGCCGTCTGCGGTTGGTTATCAACCAACCTTAGCAACAGAAATGGGTTTAATGCAGGAAAGAATTACCTCAACCAAAAACGGTTCTATTACTTCTGTGCAGGCTGTTTATGTGCCGGCAGATGATTATACTGATCCCGCTCCTGCAACAACGTTTGCGCATCTTGATGCAACAACAGCGTTAAGCCGTAAAATTGCTGATTTAGGTATTTATCCTGCGGTTGATCCGTTAGATTCAACTTCAAGAATTCTTACACCTGCAATTGTGGGCGAGCTGCATTACAACACAGCAAACAGGGTAAAACTAACATTGCAGCGTTATAAAGAGTTGCAGGATATTATTGCAATTTTGGGTATGGATGAATTAAGTGAAGAAGATAAACTGATTGTAAGCCGTGCACGCCGTGTACAGCGTTTCTTATCACAACCTTTTCACGTGGCAGAAGCATTCACCGGTTTAAAAGGCATATTTGTAAGTATTGAAGATACCATACGCGGTTTTAATATGATTATGGATGGTGA
>JBDUEO010000557.1:0-2550 GCA_040002335.1 Parafilimonas sp.
CTGTTGCACCTAATTGCTGCAGATGATTATAAAAATCAGGATATGATTTATTGATGGCTTCTGCTTCTTCAATAATTGTTTCACCATTTGCTTTTAATGCAAGCACAGCACACATCATGGCGATGCGATGATCGTGATGCGAATGAACGGTTGCTGCTTTTATATTTTCTGTTCCTACAATCAGCATTACATTATCATTCAATTCAACTTTGATATTCATCTTGCCCAATTCTTCCTGTATGGTTAAGGCACGGTTACTTTCTTTATGCGCCAAACGATGAACGCCAGTAATTTTTGTTATGCCTTTACAGTTTGCTGCAAGTGCAGCTAACGGTGGAAAAAGATCGGGACAATCTGTTGCATCAAATTCAAAACTCTTAATTCCTAAAGGATAATTTGAAACTTCAATTTCATTTTCTTTTATGCTTACTTGTGCGCCACAATTTTCCAATGCTTCCAAAATCTTTTTATCAGCTTGTGTTGATGCAATATCCAAACCTGCAACTTTTATAATCCCGGCAACTGCTCCAAGCACTAACAAAAAAGCACTGCCGCTCCAATCGCCTTCCACTGTATAATCAACAAAATCATCATTGTCAATAACCGGAGTTTCATCAAAATAAAATGCTTCATAATTCCTGTTTTCGGGAACTTTTAATAAGAAAGATTCCATCACGCTCAGCGTAAGATCAACATAAGGTTTACTCTTTAAATTTTTAACGCTGATGGTTATGTCTTTTGCATCAAGCGCTGAATATGCCAATAACAAACCTGTTAAAAATTGCGAACTTAATGAGCCATCAATCTCAATATTTTTTGGCTGTAATGGACCTTTTAATTTTATAGGAAGTTTTCCATTATTTGAAGTGATGTGAATATCTAACTGCGGCAATATTTCATCAAAGAAATCCATAGGCCGCGTAAGCAAACTACCTTCACCGTTTATCAGCATTTCTTTCTCACTCAACGCAACAATTGGTGTAAACATGCGAATGCCCAAACCTGCTTCGCCATTATTTACAACATTTGAAACCGGCTTAACGCCTTCGCTTAAAATTTGTAAACTTCCATCTTCTACATTATTTATTGTTGCACCTAATACTTTAATAACATTTAAAGCTGCAATATCATCATTGCTTTTGCCCGGATTGCGAATTATAGTTTCACCTTTTCTAACCAAAGCTGCCGCACATGCACGTTGCATAGAACTTTTTGATGCCGGTGCGTGAACGTTACCGGAAATTGTTGATGGTTGAATTTTTAAAATCATGCCTCAAACCCTAAAGGGAATTTTTATTTTCTAATTGAGTTATTATATTTTCTATTTCATCCATCACAATTGGTTGCACAACTGCTTTACCAATTTTTTGTAACAACACATAATTGATAACATTTTTTACTTTCTTTTTATCAGCCTTCATAACATTCAAAACTTCTTTTGCATTGTATGATTGATGAACCGGCAAGCCATATTTTTTTATCAAAGAGACAACCTTATTTGTGCCTTTAAAATTTTGATAGGATTCTGAAATCATGCAAGCCATCACCATTCCGATAGCAACAGCTTTGCCATGTGAAAGTTCGTATGTATTTTCTATTGCATGGCCGAATGTATGGCCAAAGTTTAGAAGCTTTCTATCGCCCGCTTCAAACTCATCTTCTACTACAACTTTTGCTTTTAATAAAGCATTACGTTGAATCAATTTGTTTAATAAGGAACTGTCTTTTTGAAAATCTGAAAGTTTATGTTTTTCAAGCAGTTTAAACATCGCTGCATCTTTTATACATGCGTGTTTTATTATTTCTGCAAATCCATTTATCCATTCTGTTTTGGGAAGTGTTTTCAGGAAAGAATAATCATATAATAAAAATGAAGGTTGCCGAATTAAACCAACCATATTTTTATAAGCACCAACATCAATTCCGTTCTTACCACCAATTGATGCATCAACCATTGCAAGAATAGAAGTTGGTACAAAACCAAACTGAATTCCTCTTAAAAAAACGCCGGCAACATAACCGGTAATATCAGTAACAACTCCGCCGCCAACGCCAACAAGAAATGATTTTCTGTCGCAGCCAAAATCTATCAACTGCTCAATAATAATATCAACTGTATGTTGAATTTTATGTTGTTCGCCTGCTTTTAAAACTATTGTTTTCCAGCCTTTGAATTTTTTATGATTGTTACCGCAAAAAACATTTTCATCCGTAATAATTACGGTATTTTCTTTTGATGTTATTTTCTGAATAAGATCAAAAGATGCATCAAAATAAAATGTGGTGGAAGAAGAATTGAAGTTTATAATTTGTTTTTTCATTTTGAAATTCAGCTTTACGACAATTTCATTTTCAAATTTTCAAATTACCAAATTGTCGAATTGAATTAATCATTCATTATTTTATTTTGATGATTGATACTTTCCATGTGCACCGCATCAAAATATTTAGTGATGAATTCTTTGCTTAAACCAAGCTTCTCGCCTTTTGCACAAGCTCTTTCCAAAATTGAATTCCAGCGATTGGTTTGAAGTATAGTTATGTTGTTTG
>JBDUEO010000558.1:0-2546 GCA_040002335.1 Parafilimonas sp.
ATTGATATTTCTAAATTGAGTAATCATTCATTGATTGCAAAAACAGTGAATGATATAATTGAAGATTATCATAATTCAATACCAGCCGATGGTTCTAAAAAAATAACTTTCCCCGGCGAACGTGTTTTACAAAACAGGAGAAAGAACCAGGCTAATGGAATCCCGGTGCTCAAGAAAGTCTGGAATCAGATAATGGAGCTTTAAAGTCAACGCATCATTATTAGATCCATGAACAGGAATTTTTTAAAAAATTATAATCCGGAATTTCTTCAGCCATTTTCTTATTTATTGTCATAAAGGTTTATCGATGCGATAGGTTATCTACGACTTTGTTACAAGATGCCATCGGGATGTCGCATTGCTATTGATATTCATTAGCGCTATTTCAAATGTAGATATATAGCCAGAAACGCAAATAATATCCACGCTGTTAAAAACACGTAAGGCATCACCTGTGCAAACTCCAGGATGCGGCGGTGCTTTGCATCTAACGGATTACTGCTATGTGAATGTTGCCAGTCTACATGATAATCATTCATGGCAGGATCGTTCTCAAAAAGTTTATTCTGCTTCACGTGCCAAAGCGCAATAGTTCCTACAGCACCGTCTACGCCGCCACGAACCATTATGGAAGTAACAATGCCAATAAGTGAAAGAATTATAGGAAACCAAAGACTAAAAATATCATTTGATACAGCATTGCGGTTGACCATGGCAGACGCGAATGCTATGGTAAGAAACGATTGCGAAGTAACGTAGGTTCCGGTACGGCTGTAAAGCAAGCTGTATTCATGTTGAATTTCTGTACGGTAAAACTGAAGCTTGCTTAGTTTGGTCTCCTGCGATTCAATTGCTTCCATGTCGGTTTAGTTGGTTGAAGCAGCCTTTCGATTGCTTTAATTGTGTTTGATAATAAAGATACAATTACGGTAGCCTTAAATAGAAATGTAATTCATCTTCCTCATAAATAAATTAAAGCGTGGAATTAGTTTGCTAAAAAAATGAATTGTATTATTAAATCCAGAAAAGCTTTTAATCTAATATTTGGGAGATGGATTTTAAAACCCTGCAATGCAACCCAATATAATTCATGCAAGGGATTGTTGTCTGCCGGGCAGTTCACCTGATAACCTAAGCTCAATACTTCTTCATAATCTTCACTATAAGAAAACTTTTATAAAACATCCCCATACATAAGTATGATAGTTCCTGGTATCCATCCATAATTGCTTTCTTCAAAAGCAGTCCATTATTTGCTCAAGAAAGTTTGGGATCAGATCATGGAGCTTTAAAATCAACATACCATTACCAGATCCATTAAAAGGAATTCTTTGACAAAATCATAGTTCGTAATTTCTTCACCCGTTACCAATAGCATTATTTGTTCCAACTACAATTAGTATAACTTTATAATCAAAATCATTTATATGCATCATGCAAAATGCCATATCCTACTTCTGTTAATCATAACATGCAATAGCCTTCGGGCGCAAGTTCCTGTACATGAAGAGCCACATCACAAAACAGTATTGAGGAATGAATATGTGCGGCTTCTGGATGTACATATAAAGCCAGGTGATACAACCTTGTACCACGTTCATGCCGCACCGTCTGTAATGGTGCATATTACCAAATCAATAATTGGCGTCCAGGTTATAGGGCAGGCCATTCAACCGCCTTCTGAAGTGTTGGCAGGTAAAACAAGCTTTGCCGGTTATGATGAAAAACCCATAACACACCGGGTTTATAATGCAGGAAAAAATGTTTTTCACGTAATGGACATCGAGCTCGTAAAGAAACAACCATCAGCTAACCCTTGTATCGCCTTACAAATACCTGGTGTAGCAACTACCATAGACGAAAAGCTTGCCCGTGTATATAAATTTGATGTAACGCATGAGCAAGCGGTTAACTTGCCTGCAGGCAGTTGCGCACATTTATTAATTTGTATTACAGGAGAAGTAAATAGCAATGGCAAAAATATAACAACAGGAAAATATCTTTTCTTTAATCCCAATACCAAAATATCTGTGGCAAATAAAAAAGATACTGATGCCACCTGCGTGGTACTGGAATTAAAGTGATAGAGCGGATGAGCAGCGTGTTTAATTTCTATCTAAGCTTCAATACTTCTTCATAATCTTCACCAGCAAATTGGCAATGATTTGAAATCCCTTATCAGAGGGATGCAGGCCATCGAAGGTAACATTCATAGCGCCTGGCGGATACGGATATTCGTCAGTTTCGGGGTTAAATGGAATATTAATAAATGAAGGATAAGGGTAATTTTTATAACCGCCTGTTTGCGGATCTTTCAAACGTTTATAATTAACCAATTCCTTTAAGCCCATGCCTTTTTCATTGTATAGGTCAATTACATCAAAATGTTCGTAAGCGGCAATGGACTTTATAGCCGCGGCAAACGACGCTAAGGTTTGGCCGCTTTTTTCTTTATAAGATCCCCAGGCATTGTTTTTCATATCGTTGATATATACAAAATCAACCCGCTGCATTGGCGTAATCAATATAATTTTTGCATCTTTATT
>JBDUEO010000559.1:0-2545 GCA_040002335.1 Parafilimonas sp.
CAAAGGAAATTTTACATTAAGCCCAAATGCAATTCCACCAAACGTGAAAACGATTACTGGTTGTGTTGCTGTTGCCGATTATAATGGTGATGGAAATTTAGATGTTTTTATTGGCGGAAGAATTTCAAAACAATATCCAACTTCACCCAACAGTTATTTGCTGCAAAACAATAAAGGAATTTTTACTGATGTAACCAATAAAGTTTGCCCGGCTTTATCAAAAGCTGGAATGGTAACCGCAGCGCAATGGGCAGATATTGATAATGATAAACATCCTGATTTAATAATTGCCGGTGAATATATGCCCATAAGTTTTTTTAAGAATGATGGAAAGAAATTAAATGAGATTACAGCAACAACAGGTTTGCAAAATATGGATGGTTTATGGCGCAGCCTTATTGCAACAGATGTTGATGGCGATGGCGATATTGATTTTGTTGCAGGTAATTTAGGTTTGAATTGTGCTTATCATACAACAGCAGAATATCCCATGAAATTATATGCGGAAGACATTGATAAAAACGGCAGCATTGATCCTGTTATGTTTTATTATATTAAAGATGAAGATGGAAAAAGAAAGTTATATCCATCTATAAATAAAGACCAGTTGGCGGCACAGGTACCATCAATTAAAAAACAATTCTTATTGAATAAAGATTATGCAACAGCAACAGAAGATAAGATTTTTACTGATAATAAAAACCTGCAAATTTTAACTTGCGATGAAACACAAAGTTGCTGGCTGGAAAACATCGGCAATGGAAAATTCATTAAACATATATTACCTAAGGAAGCACAATTTGCGCCGGTGAATGCAATTGTTTGTGCTGATATGGATGGCGATGGAATAAAAGATATTTTGCTTGCCGGTAATGAATATCAAACCGAAGTGATGACGGGCAGGTATGATGCTTCGTATGGCTGTTTTTTGAAAGGCATGAACAATAAAGAATTTAAATCAATACCTTATAATATCACCGGATTTAAAATTGATGGAGATGTAAAAGATATGAAGCTTATAACTACTGCCAGTAATGAGAAGCTTATTCTTGTTGCAGTAAATAATGATTACATGAAAGTGTTTAAATGTAAATAAATACCTGCATCATTGAATTATTTTTCCATTCTTTAAAGAAGATTCTCTAATAATCAATTCTGATTTTATAATAACTGTGTTGGTGAGATTCATGTTCCATAACCCTTTTAGATGGTTTATAATAGTACGGGCAGCCACTTGCCCCATTTCAAAGCCGGGATAATTTATCGTTGTTAGTTTGGGGCTTACAACTTTACCAATACTGTCGTTGTTAAATCCAACAATAGCCACGTCTTGTGGTATACGTATTCCCGAATCTTTAAGTACCTGCATTACAACAGCAGCACAAAAATCATTAGTAATGAAGATGCCGTCAGGTAAAGGTTTCAAAGCCAAGAAACGTTTTGCAGATCTTATAGCATCTTCTTCCTTAAGCCCGTCAATGATTACAAGCTTTTCATCAAATTTAATTTTATTGTCCTCAAGTGCCTGGCGATAACCTCTTTTTCTTTCAGAATATACATTTCTTTTAAGGCTGGAAGTAATATGTGCTATACGCTTGCAACCTTGTTGAATCAAATGGGTGGTGGCATCATAACCAGCTTGATAATTATTAATAATAACTTTTGCGCCATCGCTATTTTCGAAAACGCGGTCAAAAAAAACCACCGGTATATTTTTACTTTGAAACTGTTTGAAATGTGACAGGTCTTCTGTATCAAATGAGAGCGAAGCAATAACGCCGTCGACACGTTTATGAAAAAGATTGCGGGCATTCGTACTCTCAGTAATTGCATTCTCAGCGGAGTGAACAATAATAAGATTGTACTTGGCTTCGGTTGCAATTTTTTCAATGCCTGCTAAAACAGATGTAATAAACTGGCTGTTTAATTCGTGGAAAATAACGCCTATAGTATGTGTTTCTTGTAAACGAAGGCTGCTGGCAAAAGTATTGCGGCGGTACCCTAATTTTTCAGCCAGAGCATTTATTTTTTTACGGGTAGCTATGCTGATAGAAGGACTATCGTTAAGCGCCCTGCTAACTGTTGCCGGTGATACTCCAATCTGTTCTGCGATATCGTAAATAGTAATTTCTTTTTCTGTTTTCACTTTTTTCAAAAAAATTAGCCATAAATATAGAACAAGTTTAAAAAAAAATTTGTGCAACCGATTGCTATTTAAAAAAAACCCTTACTTTAGTATAATAAATGCACTGTTATCTGCAATTTTATTTTTTTATTGAAATATATAATGCAGCGAAAATGCAGGATAATGGTGTCTTATTCCGTAATCGGTTACAAAGACTACAATTGCACTAAACTAAAAACATTGCCTGAAATGATTTGCTATGCCAACGATACATGAGAATTGTATATTGTTTTCAATAATTTTTTGAATCTCTAAAGACTATAAATCTTATTTATTACTCATTATCTAAAATTTGCCAGCCTCTATTATTAAAACAACTGTTATGATAAAAAGTATGCACAATAGACTTATTCAACAATT
>JBDUEO010000560.1:0-2544 GCA_040002335.1 Parafilimonas sp.
TTTAAAGCTGAAGCATCATACTGCAACTCATGATTTGCTCTTAATGCAACTGC
The DNA here is from genome assembly GCA_040002335.1 of Parafilimonas sp. Lineage (GTDB taxonomy): Bacteria > Bacteroidota > Bacteroidia > Chitinophagales > Chitinophagaceae > Parafilimonas. The sequence continues at coordinate 54 of JBDUEO010000560.1, forward strand.
GTATAAGTTTACAGCTTCAGTTAAATACTCAGCCTCAGGAAAACTGCCCGGGAATTGTTGCCCGCTTTTGCAAGCCGCAACAAAATTTTTCAGCCGATCAAGCATTTCATTTCCACCACTTGTTGAACCTTTTGTTTTATCTGCATTATTGTTGGTGGAAGCTGAAAGAATGCTCGGGTTCTGTACATTAAAGCCAGCAAGAATTTTTCCTTTATCACCTACGAACATCATTCCTTCTTCTTCAATATCTTTATTATTTTTCAACAATTCGTCCGGCGTTGGCGGACGCATGCTGTAGCCGCAGCAGTTGCTGTCATTCCAACAAACTTTCGCCGGTTCATCCGCGAAGGTTTTTCTGCAGCGTTATTGTTATTTCATTCTGATTAATATCTGTCTCGTTGCTTTGGGAAAAATCATTTTTCATATATGGCTTTTTTTATTAGAAGGAGAATTAAAGTTAAGCGATATGCATATAAAATTCGTTTCATAAAATTTTCTTCAAATAAGCTTTCGATTAATTAGTGTATGATTGACTTTTATTAATGAAATAAAAAAAGCCGTCTTAAAAGACGGCTTTCGATTTATGTCAGCCTATGTGCGGGCTGTTATCATATAAAAAGAAATAGACGTATTATACTACCAATATTTGTATCCGGTTAATCTCGCGTATTCAACTTTTGCTTCAGCAAGCTGGTAGCGATAACGCAGGTTGGTTAATAATGCGCGTTCAAGATTTACTGCCGCATCTGTAATATCTGTATTCAATCCAATTCCATTTAAATACCGGCTTGATGAAATCTGCACTGCTGAGTTGGCGTTTTCAATTTGCGATTGCATGTTTTTTATTTTTGCTGTGTTTGTTTCAATATCAGTTAATGCCTGCTGAATATTTTTTTCATAATCAGTTTTTAATGTTTCCTCTGCTAACTGGTTTTGTTTTATTTGCGATTCAGCAACAATAACCTGCTTTTTTGTTTTTGCATTATACAGCGGAATTTTTAAACTTACGCCACCTGCATAATTAAACCTGGGATCATTTACCTGCGGCACATAACCATTTTTTACGCCTGCACTTCCGTTCAGCGAAAGCGAAGGTTTATCGGTAAGTTTTACATTATTTAAATCTGCTTTTGCCTGCGCAACTTTGTCTTGCGCCAGTATAAAATCAGGCACAGAAGCTGCCGCCGTTGTTATTGCATCCTGCGCCGGTTGAATAGGAACATCAAAATCGAAACTGTTGCCGGAAACTGTTGTGTTGCCTGAAGTGTATTGTAATAATGTAATTTGTTTTTGAAGGCTATTCACCAAATCTTCCTTTGTATTTTCTTCTGCATCAATTTGCGATTGCAGCGTTAATACATCAAGCTTTATGGCATCACCATTTTTTAATTTATCTGCTGCAATTTTTTTGTTGTTGTTCAAATAATTTAAAATGCTGTCTTCAACAGCAACTGCTTTTCTAAAATAAATGATGTTATAATAGATTGATGAAACCTGGCTTGCCAGTTGCGTTTGCGCATTGCTTACATTATCTGATGCATACTTAAGATCTGATTTTGATTTTGTGATGGCTGCCTTTAATCTTCCAAAATCCAGCAATAAATATTCCGCACCAACATTGCCATTAAAATTATTTACCGGCGCAAATTGAAAATTTTGTTTTTCGCCATTTACATCAAGCGGCAACGAAATTTTTGGTTGCACATATTCATAGCTTGCATTAGCATCTATTGTTGGCAGGTTTGTTTTTGTAACATCAAGCCGTTTTTCTGCAATATCAACCTGGTTTTCTGCTTCTTTAATTCTTGGGTAATAACTGAACGATTGCGTGATGATGCCTTTCAATTCATTATTGGTTGAAACCTGTGCAGTTGCAATTAAAGAAACGTACAACAAAATAGATGTGATCAAATGTTTTTTCATTTGTATAATTTATTTTTTAATTGGTCAAATGAAACGCCGGATCATTTTTTAAGTATTTATATAATGGACGTTTTATTATGTATAATTTTTTTATTGGTTAATAAAATTTATTAGTGTGCTTCAAGCATTGCTGCGTCATTACCTGTTGTTTTTTTCTTTGTTCTTAAAAAAATTACAAATGGAATAACTATTATAAAAAACAGCGCGATCAATCTGAATGTATCCAGGTAAGAAAGATAATATGCCTGCCTTTCAACCTGGTTATTTAGTATTGATAAAGCTGAATGCGCGGCTGTTGCACTGTCTATATTTGTAGCATGCATTAACCCATTCGCTATTGTAGTTTGTTGCGCTGTTACTAACGGCGATCCTTCTGTAAGGTTGCTGACGAGATTCATGCGATGTTCTGTGTATTGATTAGCGATATAGTTGTTTGCAATAGCAATTCCGAAAGCGCCGCCTAACTGCCGTATCATATTATTTAATGCAATGCCTGATGGATAATCTTTTGGTTGTAAACCGACAACTGCCTGGTTTATCAACGGCAGCATAACCATTGAAATACCTG
>JBDUEO010000561.1:0-2534 GCA_040002335.1 Parafilimonas sp.
TCTGTATTAAGATCATTAAAGATCGTATTCAACCTTTCTAATTGCTTTGCCTGTTCAGCAAAAACATACAAATCGTAACCTTTGCTTTCGTGTGATTTTAAATCTTTAATTAATAAATCGAACTGGCGATTGAATGCAGGTTGTGGCTTTGTGTTTAATTCAATTTCAAAATTTGAAAGATGCGGTTTATAACCAAATTCAACCAAATGATGATCGTTTATTTGCCTTTCCAAAGTTGAAGCCGGAACAAAATCTTTAAGCTTTACATTTTTTAAAATGGTTGTATCATCGTCAATATCTTCATCTTTTAAAACACTTGTTTTATTATGTTCAATGTAATCGCCTAATTGTTCTTCCTGTTCATTTATAACTTGTTTTATAACATCCCAATCTTTAATCCACACCACAGCTTTTTCATCCAAAAATTCAAGCAAAGAAATTTTATCATCACTTTCAAATTGCGTTTCAACGTTTGGAATGATAGAAACCTGTAATAATTTTCTTTCACTCAACTGAGATTCCGGATCAAAAATTCTTATGCTGTCAACGTCATTTCCAAACAATTCAACGCGATACGGTTTTTCATTTCCAAAAGAATAAATATCAAGTATGCCGCCGCGTATTGCAAACTGACCAGGTTCATATACAAAATCAGTTCGTTCAAATCCATACATCACAAACAATTCAAGCAAACTATCAAGGTTAAGTGTATCGTTTGTTTTTATATGAATGATATTACTGCTTAATGTTTTTGATAATACTACTTTTTCAAACAGCGCTTCAGGATAAGTAATAATTATTCCTGATGATGAAACTGAAAGTTTTGTAAGCGCTTCGGTGCGCAACATAACATGGCTGCTGTTCAGTTGCCTGAAATCTTTTTTGTTTTTGAATGAAGATGGGAAATAAAAAAGATTTAATGCCTGCGTAAGGTTTTCTAACGTGTTATGAAAATAGGCAGCTTCTTCTGCATCATTCAAAACAACCAAATGTGTTGAAGCATTATTGCTTTTATCATTTTGATATTTATCAAACAAAGCCGCCAAAACAAACTCAGCACTGCTACCCTGTAAATTTTTTAGAAATATTTTTTGAGAGTCGGCAAAAGATAGCCGCTCCGCCAGGTAAAAAAGGCGGGGATGTTCTTTGTATTTTTTCAGTAATTCACCCAAATTCATAAACGCAGCGCGAAGTTACAACGCGTAATCTTAAAAAATAAATAAACACATTTTGTTAAATGCATTGAATTTGTATCTTACTCAAAATTTTCTATAGGGAGCATTGATGTTATCTAATTCAGATATTGATGAAGAATTTATTGAAAAATAAAATTGAAAAGTTTTATAACGAACAGAAATTAATCTGCATATGCGTTAACAAAATTGATTGGAATAAGCGAATAATAGGATATATTAAAAAGGTCAATGATTTTGACTCAATTGAGTTACAAGTTGTCGATGAGTTTGGACGAAATAAAAATTTGAAATTGATTTCATTTAAATCAATTAAATCATTAGAAACAGGAGGTATATATAATGAAACCCTTGAAAAATTAAACAAAAAACGGGCTATTGAAATTTATAGAACATCAAAGTATTTATATAGTTCAGATAAAAATTTCTTTGCTAAGGCGCATGTTCTAATAAAAGAAAAAGAACTGTGCACTTTTTTCTTTGCTACCGAGTTTACAATAGGGATTATAAAAAAAATATCACAAGACGAATTAAAAATAATAAACATTGGATATGATGGAAAAAATGATGGGGAATCAATTTTTGATATTGCTTTTTTAACGAAAGTTAGATACAAATCAAATTTTGAAAAGAAAGTATTTTTTTTAAGGAAGAGTAAATAACTGTACATAAAAAGATTATTTTACTTAAAATTTTTGCTATGCCAGAACCTTGGAGAACGGGAAAGTTCATAAGGATTGAGAAAATTACAGAACTAACGTGGCGTTTTTGGATCGAGATTCCTGAAGTTGAAAATTTTAATTTTAAACCAGGTCAGTTTGTAACGCTTGATCTGCCTATTCATGAAAAGCCAAATAAGCGCTGGAGAAGTTATTCCATTTCTTCACATCCTGATGGCACAAATATTATAGAGCTTGTAATTGTTTTATTAGAAGGTGGCTTAGGCACGCATTATTTATTTAATGAAATTAAAGTGGGAAGCGAAGTACAATTGCGCGGTCCGCAAGGCGTTTTTACCTTGCCGCCAATAATTGATAAAGACTTATTTTTTATTTGTACGGGAACTGGTATTGCACCATTTCGCTCTATGACCAATTATATTAAGTTGCATAACATAGAGCATAAAAATATTTACCTCATTTTTGGTTGCAGAAAATTGTGTGATAGTTTGTATGGAGATGAACTAAAAGAGTTAAGTAATACCGTTGAAAATTTTCATTATATACCAACTTATTCAAGAGAAGATAGGGAAAATGAAGCGATACAACACGGATATGTGCATGCTATTTATCAAAACTTATTGGATGCCCAAAAACCAGAAGCGCATTTTTATTTATGCGG
>JBDUEO010000562.1:0-2534 GCA_040002335.1 Parafilimonas sp.
TGTTCAGCTTCTTTAATTAAAGCGCCAATTGCAGTTCCACTTCTTAACAGTTGCTTCGATAAAACAAACTCTTTCTTTTCTTGTATTAAAAATTTATACAGATTAATGATCCTTATTGCAAATGCATAAGATTTAAGAGCAATAACATTTTCCATAATTGAAGTTTTTAAGGTTTAATTAATATTGCTTTATTCATTGTCAATTGTCCACTGTCAATTGTCAATTCTTGTAGCTTTTCTCGCCAATTGCAAAAACACTTCATCCATAGAAGCTGCATGATATTTTTCTTTTAATGCGACAGGTTTATCAAGTGCATCAATTCTGCCATCAACCATTATCGAAACACGATTGCAATATTCTGCTTCATCCATGTAATGTGTTGTAACAAAAATTGTAATGCCGCTTGCTGATGCTTCATAAATTAAATTCCAGAATTCACGCCGCGTAACAGGATCAACGCCGCCGGTTGGTTCATCTAAAAAAACAATCTGTGGTTCATGAAAAACAGCAACGGAAAATGCAAGCTTTTGTTTCCATCCCAACGGCAATGAACCAACAAGTTTATTTGCTTCATCTTCAAGATGCAATTGTTGTAATAAGCGTTCTGTTTTATCTTTTATAAACTTATCACTCTTGCCATAAATGCCGCCGTAAAAACGAATGTTTTCTTTCACGGTTAAATCTTCATACAAAGAAAATTTTTGGCTCATATAACCAATACTTTTCTTTATCTGCTCGGTTTGTTTGTACACATCAAAGCCGGCAATTTTCGCTTTGCCTGATGTAGGTAAACTTAGCCCGCATAACATGCGCATAGCTGTTGTTTTCCCTGCGCCATTTGCACCAAGAAAACCAAATATTTCGCCTTTACATACCTCAAAAGAAATATGATCAACGGCTATAAAATCGCCGAAACGTTTTGTAAGTTCTTGTGTTGATATGATGGTTTCGTTCGGCATATTATTGCTTCATCAGTTGCATAAAACTGTCTTCAATTGTTGGTTGTGTTTGCTGAATAACGAGTGCTTTATTTTCTTTTTCTTCAAGGTATTTTTGCAATGCATCTTTACTAAAATTTTCTTTCATTACTGCATGATGATACTCTCCGAATGAATAAGCATCTTCAATATCATTATAAGCATTCAAATCTTTCAGCAATGCGTACATGTTATCAGCTTTAACAGCAAGTATTGTTTGTTTGAAAGATGATGTAATTTCTTTTGGTTTGCCAACAGAAAGCAGCTTGCCTTGTTGCATTAAGCCAATTCTATCACACAAGCCGGCTTCATCCATATATGGCGTTGAAACAAGTATCGTAATTCCCTGCTCTTTTAACCGCTTCAGCATTTCCCAAAATTCTTTTCTTGATACTGCATCAACACCTGTTGTTGGCTCATCCAAAAACAAAACAACCGGGTGATGAATGAGCGCACAACTCAATGCCAGCTTCTGTTTCATGCCACCGGACAATTTACCTGCCTTGCGTTTTTTAAACGGCTCTATCTGCACATAAATATCCTTTATCAGATCATAATTTTTTTCAACAGTTGTATTGAAAATCGTTGCAAAAAAATTAAGGTTTTCTTCAACGCTTAAGTCCTGGTAAAGCGAAAAACGACCGGGCATATAACCCACTTTATTGCGAATTGCTTTATAATCTTTCACAACATCAGAACCATCAACAGATGCATTTCCGCCATCAGGTAATAACAAAGTGGTAAGCATGCGAAACAGTGAAGTTTTCCCCGCACCATCCGGACCAATAACACCAAATAATTCTCCTTTGGAAACTTCAAATGAAATTTCTTTCACGGCTTTTACTTCGTTCTTTTTGCCGTAAGATTTGGAAATATTATCTACGATTACTGATTGCATTTAATTGTCCATTGTCAACTATCAATTGTCCATTACAATTTCACTTCCCCATACATTCCAATTTTCAAATAGCCATCATTCTTCACTCTTACTTTAATTGCATACACCAAATTGGCTCTTTCATCTTTTGTCTGAATTGTTTTTGGCGTAAACTCTGCCTTATCTGAAATCCAAATAATTGTTCCCGCGTATTCACGATAATTGTTCGCACCGCTGTCAATAAAAACTTTAACCATTTGGTTAAGCTTTACGGTTGAAAGCTGCGAGCCTGTTATATATGCACGAAGATTTAGATAAGTGAGGTCAGCAATTTTGTACAACGCTTTTCCCGGTGCTGTTACTTCACCGGCTTGCGCGTATTTTGTAAGGACAGTGCCATTGATCGGGTTTACAATATTTGCTTTTGATAATTGCTGTGATAATTGCGCTACTTGTTTTTGCAAAGGTTTTTTATCACTTAATATGCTGCTGTTTTGCGTGCCCACATTACTGCGCTGCACATTAATTTGCTGCTGTGTAACCTGCATTTGCTTTTTCATTTCTTCCACCTGTGTACTAATATCGTCTAATTGTTTTTGTGTGGCTGCGCCATCAGCAACAAGGTTTGTAAAGCGTTGCTGATTCTTTAATAAATTATTTAACTGTGTTTGCTGAACAGC
>JBDUEO010000563.1:0-2533 GCA_040002335.1 Parafilimonas sp.
CCTCGAAGCATTCGGTGACCGAGGGTTGCGGCAGCAGCGGCCGGGTCTGCTCGACCAGAAACCCTTCGAGGATCTCGCCGAGGATCTCGTACTCGTGCAGGAGTTGATGCGCCGAGGCGTGCTGATCGTGCCGCAACTGTCCGAGCTCGCGCGCCTTGTCCATCACCGCTGCGTTGGCCGCAATCTCTTCGTCCTCCGGCGCGGCGAGATAACGAGCAATCTCGGCGACGAGCGAGGGGATATGATCGAGCAGTTGGTCTGACGGGAAGACGTCGCCGGCTTGCAGCGTGAGCAGCGCGCGCAAACGGTCGAGCCAGCTTGCGGCGAGGGCCACACGCTCGCCCGCCATACGCGCCGAGATCGCAGCCGAGTAATTCTCGGCAGTAATCGCCATGATGTGTGAACGACGGACCGGGACGGTCGATCTGATATTAGCAGTTTCCGGAGCTACAGCTGCCAGTAAAAGGCGTGCGCGCGCCGCACCACGGCAAGCGATGCAGCTCCGGCGCCCGTAGCTCTGCCCGACCTCGGCCACGACACCGGCACCGAGGCCGCGGCGGTCGCCTGCGCGTCGATGATCGCGTCGAGCGACGCCGCCAGTGCCTGGAGATCGTAGCCGCCTTCGGTGACCGAGACGAACCGTCCGCGGCAGCACTCCTCCGCCACCGCGCGCAGGTCCCGCGTCATCGCGGCGAACGCCGCCGTGGACAGCCGCAGACCGCCGAGCGGATCGCGCTCGTGCGCGTCGAATCCCGCCGACGCGATGATCAGGTCGGGCTCGAACTGGCGGAGCACCGGCAGCAGGATCTGCTCGAACACGATCTGAAAATCCTCGTCGCCGGCGCCGACCTCGAGCGGCACGTTCACGGTGAACCCGAGGCCGGCGTCGCGCCCCACCTCGGTGGCGGCGCCGGTCCCGGGATAGTACGGATACTGGTGGGTCGAGGTGTAGAGGACGTGCGGATCCGCCTCGAACATGTGCTGGGTGCCGTTGCCGTGATGGACGTCGTAGTCCACGATCGCGACCTTCGCGGCGCCCTGGGCGCGGGCGTGCGCCGCCGCCACCGCCACGTTGTTGTAGAGACAGAAGCCCATCGCGCGGTCGCGCTCGGCGTGGTGGCCAGGCGGGCGGACCATCGCCACAGCGGCCCGGTGCGAATCGCCCATCACCCGTTCGACGGCGTCGATCGCGGCGCCGGCCGCGAGCAGTGCAATCTCATGCGACTCGGGCGAGGTGTAGGTATCCGCATCAAGCTGCGAGGCCTTCCCTGCCGTCTGCGCGATGCGCTTTAGGTAGCCCTCGTCGTGCACGCGGGCGAGCTGCTCGTGGGTCGCGGACCGGGGGGCGACGATCTCGAGGCCGCGCTCGCGCCCGCGCGCCGCCACCGCATCCATCACCTCGGCCCGCTCAGGACGTTCGGGATGCCCGGGGGGCGTCTGGTGCTCGGCGAAGCGATCGGAGTGGATGAGGATCACAGACATCAGCGTTCGACCAGTTCCTTCAGCAGCGCCAGGTCCTTACGGTTCGCGCGCTTCATCATCAGCGCCATGAACGGCGCGACCAAGACGGAAAACCCTGAGGGGTTGCCGCGGTTCCTCAGCGTCATGCGCGTCCTGGCGGGACCGGCCGGCTTCCACGTGTACGTCGTCTCCATCGGGAACGGGCCGTCGGCGGTGCGCATCACGAGCCGCTCGCCGGGGACGAGCTCCACGATCTGGTAGGTATAGGTCAGGCGCCGGCCGAGGAACTCGGCGATGAACGCCAGCTGCGATCCGACCGACAACGGCGGCGGCGTCTTCCATTCGACCGACTTGATGTTCACATACCAGTTCGGCGCGTTGGCTGGATCGGCGGCATACGCGGAGACAATGTCCGGCGGCTTCGCGATCACGGTTTCGGTCAGGACATCGACGCTCATATCATGGAGATTGTAGATGAACACGCCGCGCGTCGCGCTGGTGACCGGCGCCAATCGCGGGATCGGGCTCGAAGCCTGCCGTCAGCTGGCGGGGGCCGGGTTGCGGGAGTTTAGTGGTGGCACACGAGTTGTTGGGGGTGGAGCCAGAGGCTTTCAGCCGAGCGGCCATCGAGCACGGCCGCTCTAGATCATCGCGAGGGCGCGCGCCTCGAGCCCGTGCAGGCGGGATTCGAGCTCGAGTCGTCCCGCTTCGATGCCCGCCTCGTCCACGTCCGCGCCAATCTCGAGCGGCTCCCCGATCGCGATCGCGACGTTCGACCACGGCTTCGGAATCTGCGTCCGATCCCAGCTGTTGGCAGTCCAGTGACGATCGGACTCGATGTGGAACGGGATGATCGGATTGCCCGTCGCCTTCGCCAGCCAGACCGCTCCGGGCTGCGCCACCTTCGACGGCCCGCGCGGGCCGTCGAGCGTGAACGCCGCCGGCTTGCCCGTCGCCATGTCGCGCTTCAGCTGCACCAGCGCCCGCACCGCGCCGCGCGACGTCGATCCCCGCGCCGTGCCGTAGCCGAACCGCTCGATGATCCCGGCGATCCACTCGCCGTCGAAATTCT
>JBDUEO010000564.1:0-2530 GCA_040002335.1 Parafilimonas sp.
TTTGTGCTTTCAGCAATTTTCTCGCAAAATGGATGCGGCTTTTAATGGTTCCAAGCGGTTCGCAAAGCATATCTGCAATTTCATTGTATTTATAACCATCGAAATATAACACAAAAGGATCTTTAAAAATATCGGGCAGGTTAACAATTTTTGTATATATCTCTTTAATATTTATTGATGCTGTTGCGCTGTTAAACGTTACAGCTTGTGTTGAGTTAATAAAGAAATCATTAGGTGTTCCGTCAAAAACCAAATGCGTTCTGCTTTTTCTGCGATATGTATTTATAAAGATATTCCGCATAATTGTGTACAACCAAGCCTTTAGGTTTGTACCAATACTATATTTATCCTTATTGGCAAGCGCCCTGAACAATGTTTCCTGGAACAAATCTTTTGCATCCTCCTTGTTATTGGTTAAGGTAAAAGCAAATGGCATAAGAAATTCAGTGTTCACAGAAAGTGCGCGGTTAAAATCAGCAACAGACATTGATGTTCTTTTGACCCGATTGAATCAAAAACAAAACCAAAAAATTATCATATTATAAAAACGTACTTATATGTTTACGTTAAAATCACGTAAAGCATCGTTTAAACTAGTCTTTTTATCGGTGCTTTCTTTACGTTTCCCGACAATTATTGCACAGTTCACACCAAAAGAGCCGGCAGGAAAATCTTTGTTGTAAGTACCAGGTATAACAACGCTTCCAGAAGGTACATGGCCGCGGTATTCAATGGGTGCAGATTTACTCACATCAATAATTTTTGTAGATTGGGTAAGTACGACGTTAGCGCCGAGAACGGCTTCCTTTTCAACTATAACACCTTCTACTATTATACACCTGCTACCTATGAAACAACCATCTTCAATTATAACAGGAGTTGCCTGCAAAGGTTCAAGCACACCACCAATGCCAACGCCGCCACTTAAATGAACGTGTTTGCCAATTTGTGCGCAACTGCCCACGGTTGCCCATGTATCCACCATAGTGCCTTCATCTACATAAGCGCCAATATTTATAAAGCTGGGTAGCTGAATTACATTCTTTGCAATGTAAGCACCGTAGCGGGCAATAGCGCCCGGAATAGTTCTTACGCCTAATTTTTTAAAATCTTTTTTAAGCGGAATTTTATCATGAAATTCAAAAGGAGGCATTTCTATTGTTTCCATTGGTTGCACTGCAAAATATAAAAGTATTGCCTGTTTTATCCATTCATTTACTACCCATCCGTTTTCTGTTGGAGAAGCTGTACGTAATCTTCCTTTATCAACTTCTTCAACAACAGCTTTTACTGCGTTTGAATATTTTGAATCTTTTAAAAGTTCGCGGTTGGCCCATGCTTTAAGAATGAGTTGTTGTAATTCCATTACGAATAAGTTTTTGCGAAGATAGGAGTGAAGATTTTTTAAAAGATCAGAAAAATGCATTGAGAAATGTAAATCAATAATGCTGTAAAATTTCTGAAATTTTTATAAAGTATCATTCTTGAATAATTTATTAATCTCCTATTTTTATTTCTACCCTTCTGTTTTGTGAACGTCCTTCAACAGTTGTATTAGAAGCGATCGGTTGCATTTGTCCAAATCCTTTTGCTGATAAACGTTGCGCATCAATTCCCTTACTTACCAGATAATTCAAAACAGCATTTGCCCGTTTTTTGCTAAGCAATAAATTAGCGTCGGGCTTGCCTACATTATCTGTATGTCCGCTGATTATTAGTTTGAGTGAAGGATTCTCGCTCATGATTGCTGCAACTTCATCTAAACTGCTGTTGCTTTCCGGTTTTAAAATGGATTTACCTGTTTCAAAATAAATATTGCGGGCTGCAAAATTTATTTGCTTTTGTATTTCTTCTTTTGGTTTTGCTTTTACAGGGCAACCATTATTATTAATCGGCCCGGCTTCACTTATACAGCTATCATGTTCATCATCTAAACCATCATTATCAGTATCAGGAACGGGGCAACCATTGTACTTTAAGACACCGGCAATGGTTGGGCATTGATCAACTTCATCATTTAATCCATCTCCGTCACTATCAGGTATAGGGCAGCCATTATATTTAACTGTGCCAATAATATTTATACAACTATCATCTTTATCCAATATTCCGTCTCCATCCGTATCTATAGGCTTTGGTTCTTGTTTTATAACCACAGGTTTTGGTTTCTTTTTGCCGATGGCTGTTGCTATGCCAAACTGGTAATAAAAATTACCATAATCATTTTTTGAAAAAGGTGCTCTGAACTGCGACTGAATATGTACAAACGCAGATTTAAAAATATTCAATTGTAAACCACCACCAACAGGCGCATAAAAACCGGTGCCGTGCTGCGCGTATATTCCTGCGCCTGCAATTAAATACGGTGTTACATATTTTTTATCCTGAAGCAATTTAATATTCAACAAAGCATCAAGCGTAACAAGTGTATAAGATGTTGTGTTGATAATCGGTAATTTAAAATTGTTTGTGCCCTTTGTATAATTAAAGCTTGCCGAAAAATCTAAATGTGGTGTTATGCCTTTAAAAT
>JBDUEO010000565.1:0-2529 GCA_040002335.1 Parafilimonas sp.
GTAAAAAAGTTGCATTGGGAAATAAAAAATTAATGGAGGAAACTAATTCTTCCATCGCCGAAAGTTTAGATGCACAGGTAAGTAATGAACAGAAAGCAGGCAAAACAGTATCCTATATTTCAATAGATAAAGTGGCTGTTGGATACATAACAATAACAGATAAAATAAAAGAAACCAGCAAACAGGCAATTGAAACATTAATTAAAAACAATGTAAATGTTATTATGCTTACCGGCGATAATGCAAGTACCGCAAAGGCAGTTGCTGATGAATTAAATTTAACAGGATACAAAGCAGAATGCCTGCCGGAGGATAAATTAAAAGAAATAAAACGATTACAGCAGGAAGGCAAAAAGGTTGCAATGGCTGGCGATGGTATTAATGATTCACCTGCATTGGCACAAGCCGATGTGGGCATTGCAATGGGAACGGGAACAGATGTCGCTATAGAAAGCGCTGCCATTACTTTGGTAAAAGGCGATTTGCTGGGAATTGTAAAAGCGCAGAAGCTAAGTAATGCTGTAATGAAAAATATACGAGAAAATTTATTCTTTGCTTTTATATATAATGTAATTGGAGTGCCTGTTGCGGCAGGAATTTTATTTCCTTTCTTCGGCATTTTATTATCGCCCATGATTGCAGCAGCGGCGATGAGTGTAAGTTCGGTTTCTGTTATTGCAAATGCATTAAGATTGAAAAATTTGAAATTGTAAACAGCGAAACGCAAGACAAACAGTTCAATTTTTTAAATTAAAAACGCATAATGAAAAAAATTTTTACTTCCATATTATTTGTTTTGTATTTGGCTGCATCAAGCGGCGCCACTATAAATTTTCATTATTGCATGGGAAAATTTATCGGGCTTGATGTAGATGCATTTTCAGATAATACCTGCAGCAATTGCGGCATGGCTAAAGAGAAGAAAAAAGGTTGCTGCAATGAAAAGCATACAACGCTTCAATTAAAAAAAGATCAGCTTGCTTCAAACATCAATGAAGTTCCAATTAACGATTTTGTTTTCATTCAGCATCAATATTCATTTATAATACATTCACTTAACGATGTTGAAAAAGATGCAGCTCAATCAATACATTCTCCGCCTTTAATACAACCTATTTCTGCCTGCATATTCAATTGTGTTTTTCGTATTTGATTATAGCTTTTATCAATCCTGCTATTTAATCATTACGAAAATAAAAAATCAATGAAACAAACTATATATGCATTATGCTTTTGCATGATTGCAACAGTTACAAACGCACAAAGTGCATCGTTACAACAATTATTTACCGATTATTATTCCATAAAAAATGCATTAGTAAAAGATGATGCTAACACTGCATCAACATCTGCCGACAAATTATTAAATGATACAAAAAGCCTTGATGTGAAAACGCTTAATAAAGATGAACAAACAGCTTTTAATTCGGTAAAAGATAAAATCGTTTACAACGCAGATCATATTTCTGAAGTAAATGATATAGATCATCAGCGTGAACATTTTGAAGCTTTATCAAACGCAATGTCAACGCTTGTTCAGTCAGCATCTTTATCAAAGCCTGTTTATATTGATTATTGCCCGATGAAAAAAGCATACTGGTTAAGTAATGAAAAGCAGATTGAAAATCCATATTACGGCAAACAAATGCCGGATTGCGGTAGTGTTTCAAAAACAATTATGCCTGCTAATGAGCATTCAATGCAGATGAACGGTAAGATGGATATGAATGGTTCAATGAGCATGAAGAATTCGATGCCTGTGAATACTATGAGTCATGATATGAATTTAAACAGCTCAGCAGCTCCCTCTCCTTTGAAGAGGACGGCAGGTGAGGTTAAACCAACCGGCAATAAAATCGTGTATAATTTATATATAAATGATACTACCGTTAATTACACCGGCAAAGCTGTTCATGCCATTGCTATTAACGGGCAAATTCCCGGGCCAACACTTACGTTTACTGAAGGTGATACTGCCGTAATTCATGTACATAATTTAATGCACATGTCCACATCAATTCACTGGCATGGCATTTTAATTCCTAATCAATATGACGGCGTTCCCGGCCTTGATGATTACCCAATTGCTCCGCATAAAACCTTCACGGTTATTTTTCCCGTAAGGCAAAATGGAACATACTGGTATCATTCACACACGATGACACAGGAACAAATTGGTTTAACTGGTTCAATCGTTATTCACAAAAAAGATCAACCAGAAATAAATGAAGAAGTATTAGTGCTGAACGATTGGACAAACACAAAACCCGGCGAAATATGGCGCTTGCTAAAGAGAGAAACTGACTGGTTTGAAATTCAAAAAAACTCTGTTCAAAGCTATGGCGAAGCCATTGCAAAAAACCATTTTGCCGATAAAGTAAAACAGGAATGGATACGCATGCCGGCAATGGATATAAGCGATGTAAAGTATAACGCATTTCTTTTAAACGGACATGTAAAACCTGATACTGCAAACAATTACAAAAGTGGCGACAGCATTAAACTGCGCATTATAAATGCATCTGCTTC
>JBDUEO010000566.1:0-2527 GCA_040002335.1 Parafilimonas sp.
CAGAAAAAGAAAATATTGTTGAACAATCATTAATCAAAGCTGCATTGTGGAATGAAGTAAAAGATTCATTGCATAAAAAAGGAACGTTTCTTTCCGGCGGGCAACAACAACGTTTGTGTATTGCACGTGCAATCGCAATGGAGCCTGAAGTGTTGTTGCTTGATGAGCCAACTTCGGCACTCGATCCAATTTCCACTTCAAGCATTGAAGAATTATTGCACGAGCTGAAGAAATCGTACACGCTTATTATCGTTACACACAACATGCAGCAGGCTGCACGTGTAAGCGATAAAACAGCTTTTTTTTATATGGGCGAATTGGTGGAGTATGATGAAACAAAACAGATGTTTACCAACCCAACAGATAAACGCACACAGAATTATATAACAGGAAGATTTAGTTAATTCAATTATTTATATGACACAGTTAGAAACAGAATTGCAGCAACTAAAAGATGAAGCGATTAATATGTGGGGAATGGTTCGCGGGCAATTATTAAAAGCTTTATCTGCATTGCTGAATTTTGATCGTGACCTTGCACGCGAAGTAGTGATAATGGAGAAAAGAGTAAATGGAACCGAATTAAAAATTGATCGTGATTGCGAAAATATTTTTGCTTTATATTCTCCTGTTGCGATTGATTTAAGATTTTTATTGGCTGTATTAAAAATCAATTCAAACCTTGAAAGAACGGGCGACATAGCAGAAGGAATTGCCAAACATGTGTTAAGTGTGGAAGAACCATTTAACGAAGATCTGCTGGAAGCAACCAAGGTAATTGAAATGTATCGTGAGTCGATTGTTATGTTGGAGGACACACTTACAGCATTTGAAAATGAAGACACGATCCTTGCAAGAAGTGTATTTGAAAAAGATGAATTTTTAGATGATATAAACATGCAGTCAAACGAATTAATAGAAGCATATTTAAAAACCCATCCAACAGAAATTGACCAGGCTTTATATGCGTCATCTATCATAAGAAAATTAGAACGCGTGGGCGATCAGTCAAAAAATATTGCAGAAGAAATTATTTTTTATATAGAAGCAAAAGTTTTAAAACATAGCAGTAAAGTATAGACACACTTACTTTTTTTCATTTAATTTATCCAGCCATTGCGCTGCAGTAACATCGCCTTGTAAAGTAGATTCCATTAGCAAATGCGCACCTTTTGAAACGTTTACAGGAAACACGCATCGTGTATAATAATTAAGTTGTTTAAGTGTGTTTTCATCATCAGCAAAAGCGTATAAAAATCCTAATAAAGTTTTTGCAGGAAGATAGTTTGCGTCACTTGCTTTTGTTAATAAATTAAAAGCATCACTGCAATCTATTCGCGTGTTTTTGCTTTGCAATGCAAGGTTTGCATATTGGAACATTGCCTGCGGAATATTTTGTTGTGATAGTTGCTCATAAATATCTAACGCTTCATCTTTCCTGTTTTCTGCCATTAAATTCTTTGCATTATCTAATTGCGCGTTCACCTGCTTTTGCTCATCGGCCGTTAAATTATTTACATTGCTTTGCTGCGCAACAGATTTTATTTGCAGGTTTTGTTGAGGCTTAAAATTGTACGTTTCTATTGCATAAATAAAAACAGCCGCAACAAATAAACCTAACAGTACCCACAGAAAAATTTTTAATCCATTTGATTTTTTCTTTGGTGATAAAGGCATTACTACATCATCACTATTTGAATTTGTAAAACTTCTTTTGCCTGATAGTTTTTGTAATTGGTTTTGCAGGTTTTTATTCTGTTCAAGCAACCGCCTGTTTTCCTGCTGTAATAATTTTATTTGATCTGAACCTTCACCTTTTGATGAAAACCAAACACTGTTTTCAACAATATATTCATGCAAAGCCATACCGCTGGCAAAACGGCTTTCTGGTTTTTTTTCAAGGCAGCGATAGATCATGCCGAACATCCATTCAGGCAACTGCATTTCGCTTTCCCGCTTTTCCGCCGTCCAGCTTTCAGGCAATATTTTTCCTCTTAATGTAAAAATATTTGGCGGCGGCGTTTCCATGTGCGCAAGCATTACCGCATTGCGCGATGTTTCGCCTTTATCCTGTAACGGAAAAGGAACAGTGCCTGCAAGCAACTCAAACATAATAACACCAAAACTATATACATCGGTTTCAAAAAACATTTTGCCTTCATTCTGTTCGGGCGCCATAAATTCAATAGCGCCGGCATGGCGAAGACTTGTTCTTCTGTCTTCATCACTCATAATTGCCAAACCAAAATCGAGCAACACATAATTTGCTGTATGTACATTGAATTTTATGTTATTGCTTTTCATATCGCCATGCTTTACATTAAAGCGATGACAATGCGCGAGTGCGCCAGACAATTGTTCTGCAACTTTTAAAAATTCTTTTATAGTAAATATGGGTGCATGCGGAGGTTTTAATAATTCTTCAAGTTCAGGGCCTTCAATAAATTCCATTTCTATGTATGGAAAATTTCCTGTTTCTGTAATGCCGGAACTTAAAAATTTTACAACATTAGGATTAGGTTGTTCA
>JBDUEO010000567.1:0-2522 GCA_040002335.1 Parafilimonas sp.
CCCATAATCTGCCGGAGTTTGGTTTGTTAGCTTTAAAAGCAGAATCTGAATTGGAGATAAACTGCGCTTGTAAAGAAGAAATACCAAGCGAAAAAAGAATAAGTAGAATAGCAGTTAAAAAATTTTTGTAGCCCTTTGCTTGCATATATTTTTAGTTTGCTGCAAAGGAACGTGCACAAGATTACCTCAATGTTAAGCCAACGTTACGCGAATGTTACCAAGTGGCGTAATTAATAGGTTATTCACATTTAGGTTCATGCATCAATTTTTTAAAATACTCAACTGCTAATAATAAACGGCTTCCATACCAGCTAAACATTTCACCATCAACTAATATAATTTTTGTATGTGGTAATAAAGGTTGCAGTTCATTAATATGTTTTTGTTTAAAAGGAAATGGTTCTGAAGAAAGCAATACTATTTTACAATTAAGTTTTTGTAGTTGTTCAACAGAAATTTCAGGATACCTGAATTCATTTTTAAAAATATTATTAAACCCGCACCGTTGCATCATATCATGAATAAATGTATAGCCGCCGGCAACCATATATGGATTGCGCCAGATGAAGTATGCCGCAGGTAATTGCGTTGCATTTAAATTCTGAAGATCAGAAAAACCTTGTTTTATTTTTTGAATAAGATGTTGCGCTTCAAATTTTTTATTAATCAATTCACCAATTTCGAATATCATATTTAAAGCATCATCTAAATTCTTTATATCGCTTATATAAACCGTTGTAAATTGTTGCAGCGCTTCAATTTGCTCTTTTACATTTTCTTCTTTATTGGCAATTACAAGATCAGGTTTTAGAGAAATAATTTTTTCTATGTTAATGGTTTTTGTTCCTCCAATTCTTGTTTTTGTTTTGAACCATTTTGACGGATGTACACAAAATTTTGTAATACCAATTACTTCTTCATCCAAACCTAAATTGTATAATAATTCTGTTTGAGATGGAACAAGCGATATTATTCTTTGCAGTGTTTTTGTAAATTCTTTATTCATTTAACAAGCCGAAGATAGCAAAGCAAAAAACTAAACCCTTAACTTTGAGTTCAATTTTATTATGGGCATCTGGAGACAAATACAGGAGTATCTTTTTATAAAAAAGCGCGACCCTAACGCGCCAACAAATACTTACCTGAAATATATGAATGGCATGAACAGGATTTCATTGTTCATGTTTTTGATAGCCGTTGTAATTATGCTGTTTCGTTATTTAATTCTTCCGCATTTTCATTAAAGCCCTGCATAATAATCGTATCCGCGTTCTGCCCAATAATCCGGTGGTTTTTGATTACTGAAGTACAAAGTGCCAATTTGTTTTAAATGCTTTATTCCATATTTTACAGGAATTATTAAACGCAAAGGATAGCCCTGGTTCATCGGCAACGGTTGGTTATTCATTTCATAACATAGAATGGTTTGCGATTGTAATGCGCTTGCCATATCAATACCAACATAATAATGTTTATCTACACTTTGCAAGCCAACATAACTCATTTGTTCCTGCGGGTTTAAATGATAATAATCCATAAAGGTTTTTAATGGCACGCCGGCCCAATGTGTAACCTGGCTCCAACCTTCAATACATTTAAAATCGAAGATCACGTGCTCTTTTGGCAACCTTTCAATATCAGCCAAAGAAATTTTTAAAGTATCACCAACGCCACGCACAACTTGTAAACGCCACGTAGTTGTGTCAATAGTTTTTTCCATACCAATTAAACCATTAACACGTACATTTTTTACTGCATCTTTTTCAGTATATTTTTTTGCAAGATGGCTTGTATCAAACACTACATGTTTTAATATTTTTTCGTTTATTTCAAGTGTTTTGCGTAAAGGCACCAACGCTTGCTGATCTTGCGGTTGATTGTTCAGCCATTTCCATGCAAGTATTCCCGCGGTAACAAGTACAGCAAAAATTAAAAAAGAAAACAGCATTTTTTTTCTATAATTCGAATTGCTTATTTCTTTTGTTCTGCCCGAAAAAAAATCATGTTTTTTCATTGTGGCTGTCTTTATTATTTATCAGATGAAATGCCAGGTAATAATTCTTTTGATTGCTGATTTAACGGCATTTCTTTCGCTTCAATTTTATTATCCTGTTTAATTACTTCAAGCCCGCTTATCATGGCCTGAAAATTATTCCAACCGGTTTTTATAACCTGGAAAATATGAATAAGAAAAAATAACACGTAACCAATAGTAAGAATAAAATGCTCTACACGTGCCGCTTCATATCCACCACATACAGCCATTGCCCAGGAAAATTGCACTGGTTTATAAATTGCCAAACCACTTATTACGCTTCCTATTCCCATAAAAATAATAGCAGTATAAGCAATGCGTTGTGCGGCGTTATATTTTAGTTGCGGGGGTTCAAATCTTTTTATATGAAGATCGTGTAGCAAAACCTGCCAGGCTTCTTTAAAAGATTTTTTATTGGGAAGAAGGTAGCGCCATTCACCTGAAAAAATGGTATAAGCAACATATAAAATTCCGTTGATGACAAACA
>JBDUEO010000568.1:0-2522 GCA_040002335.1 Parafilimonas sp.
TGAAAAATATTATATGTTGTTTGCCTTACATTTACCGCGTTATAAAGCAATAAAGCAGCCGTTCATGCGCCCAATAAAAATTTTATCTGTTTTTTTAGTTTTCATTTTAATTTTTGTTTTTGTAAGATGTTCTTCGGGAAGTGCTAAAAAAGATCCGGTGAAAAAAGATACCACCGTTCTTAGCAAACCCGATTTTCAGTTTACTTCTTTAAGCCCGCAACAAGCGGCATATTATTCAAATGCAATAGAAGACTTTTATGAAAAGCGTCTTGAAAAAACCGGATTTAACGGTGCTATTCTTGTTGCAAAAAACGGACAGGTTTTATTTGAGAAATACAGAGGGTATAGCAATTTTAAAACAAAAGATTCTATAAACGAACACACGCCTTTTCATCTCGCATCTATTTCAAAAACATTTACCGGCATGGCCGTTTTAAAATTATGGGAAGAAGGGAAACTTTCTTTGGATGATACTTTACAAAAGTATTTTCCGCAATTGCCTTATTGTGGCATTACTATAAAAATGTTGCTGAGCCACCGCAGCGGTTTGCCAAACTATTTATATTTTATGGATAGTATTTGGGACAAGCATAAAGAAATGACGAACGAAGATGTGGTGCAGGCAATGATAAAACATCATCCGCCAATGCAAAGCCAGCCCGATAAAAGATTTCAATACTGCAACACCAATTTTATGCTGCTTGCATTAATAGTTGAAAAAATTACCGGCGAATATTTTCCTGATTATATGAAGCAAAATGTTTTTGATCCCATTGGCATGAATGATACCTACATTTTTTCTATAAGAGATACTGCGCATTATATTCCTACATGGTCTGCATCAAGGCCATTTCCAATGGATGCATGGGATTGTACTTACGGCGATAAAAATGTATATAGTACCGTGGATGATTTATTCAAGTGGGATAAATCTTTGTATCAGCATACATTTCTAAAAAAGTCAACACTTGATATGGCATTTACGCCAACAAGTAATGAATATCATTCCATGCATAATTATGGTTTAGCATGGAGGATATTTATAAGTCATGGCGATACGGTTATATATCACAACGGCAAATGGCATGGCACGAATACATCATTTATTCGTCTTGTACAAGACACGGCAACCATTATAGTTTTAGGTAATAAAGAGAACCGTAATATTTACCAGGCAAAAGAAATGGAAAATATTTTCAACGGTAAATCTGAAATGGACAAACTGGATGAATAGGATGTATGATGTACAATGTGAGATGTATTATTTGATGTAGGATTGTAAACTGGAAACTAAATGTATTTTTGTTCAACTTCACTATAAAAAAATTTTTTCAATGAGTGTCTTGCTTAATAAGAATTCTAAAGTAATTGTACAGGGTTTTACAGGAACTGAAGGCAGCTTTCATGCAAGCCAGATGATGGAATATGGAACGAATGTAGTTGGTGGTGTTACGCCAAACAAAGGCGGCACTACACATCTTGACCGACCTGTTTTTAATACAGTTTCAGATGCGTTGAAAGAAACCGGCGCCAATGTAAGTATCATATTTGTGCCGCCGGCATTTGCCGCAGATGCTATTATGGAAAGTGCTGAAGCAGGTATTGAATTAATTGTTTGCATAACCGAAGGAATTCCTGTGCAGGATATGGTGAAAGTGAAAAATTATTTGCTCGGGAAATCATCAAGATTGATTGGTCCCAATTGCCCCGGAGTAATAACTGCCGATGAAGCAAAGGTTGGTATAATGCCTGGATTTATTTTTAAGAAAGGAAAGATCGGTATTGTTTCAAAATCAGGAACGCTTACTTATGAAGCGGCAGACCAGGTTGTAAAAGCCGGCCTCGGGATCAGCACTGCAATTGGTATTGGCGGCGACCCGATCATCGGCACAACAACAAAAGAAGCGGTTGAATTATTTATGAATGATGATGAGACTGATGGTATTGTAATGATAGGCGAAATTGGCGGTGGCATGGAAGCTGAGGCAGCACGCTGGATAAAAGAAAATAACCGTAAACCTGTTGTTGGTTTTATTGCCGGCCAAACTGCGCCAGCGGGAAGAAGAATGGGCCATGCGGGCGCAATTATAGGTGGCGCTGAGGATACCGCTGCGGCTAAAATGAAAATTTTAAATGAATGCGGTGTTCATGTAGTGGAAAATCCGGCGAACATTGGTAAAACAATGGCTGAAGTGTTGAAAAAATAATTTACTATAAATAAAAACAAAAACTGCGAAGCAATCACTTCGCAGTTTTTTTATTAATACAAGTTCAATATTATAATTCTTCTCTTAATTTTTTTGGTAAAGATTGAAAGATGAGATCATAAGAATCATCAATCATTTCTTTAATGACTTTGGTTGAAATACTTCCATCAATTACAACTGTATTCCAGTGTTTTTTATTCATGTGATAACCTGGCCTGATTGCTTTATATTCTTCACGCAATTCAATAGCTTTTTCAGGATCGCATTTCGCATTAAATTGTAAAGGATTTGCATCCAGCGCAACCAATAAGAATA
>JBDUEO010000569.1:0-2513 GCA_040002335.1 Parafilimonas sp.
TACAATTGTAAAATACTCTCCCATTTTTCTTTTGTATCAGCTTTTATAGTATGCCAATATGCAATGCTTGCTTCCAAATGATATTTTGAAATTGCATTTCCCTGCAACGATGTATTAAGAAAAAAAACACCTTTAGCAATCAAGTCTTTATTCCATAGTTTTTCGTCCTGATCATTATATAAAACAAGCTCGCCGTTCTCTTTTTTTCTGGCTGCGAAACGCGATGCATGAAAACACATTAAAGAAAGCAATGCATTTACAGGTGGCTGATTTGTTTGTTCATTTTCAATAAGCAAATACGTTAAACGCATCGCTTCCAAACAAAGGTCTTCGCGCAAAACTGAATCGCTGCTTTCCGAATAATATCCTTCACTAAATAATAAATACAATGTGGTTAAAACAGTTTCCAGTCTTTTATTAATTTCTGCATCTGATGGAAATTCTATCTGCACTTTTTCGTGTTGCAATTTTTCTTTTGCCCTGTATAATCTTTTATTAATTGTTTCTTTATTTGATAAGAAAGCATTCGCAATTTCTTCAATGCCAAAACCGCAAAGAATACGTAACGACAAACCAATTTGCGCTTCTGCAGAAATGGAAGGATGACAAATAGCAAACAGCATTTGCAACTGGCTGTCTGTTATATTTTTTTCAGAAAGATCAATTTCAAATTCGCCTATTTTATCATGTAGCAATGTTAACTGCGGCTCAATTTTTTTACTGAATGTTTGATTGCGTGTAATAAGATTTCTTGCTTTGTTTTTTGCAACAGCATATAACCATGCAACCGGGTTTTCAGGAACGCCTTTATAGCTCCATGTTTCCAATGCCGCTAAAAAAGTTTCGCTGGCAATATCTTCTGCAACTTCAATATGTTCAATACCAAAAAGCTTGCAAAGCACTGAAGTAATTTTTCTAAACTCAGTTCTAAATAAATGCGGTATCAGTTCTTGTTTTTCCATTATTAAAAAACCTCTGTAAAGCTACAATACAGAGGTTTTTGATGATAATATTTTAAGATCACATTGCATCAATTTCCCTTAATTCTACATTTCCGCCATGCATTAACACCGGGCAATCTTTTGCTAATTCTACGGCCTCATCATACGATGCAGCTTTAATAATTGAGTAGCCGCCGATTGATTCTTTTATGTCTGAATACGGCCCGTTCGTTACAACCTTATCTTCCTTTACAACCTTGCTTGAATTATGCAGCCTGTTGCCTTTGTTGGCTAATTTATTTTGTGCAGCAATACTCCCTAACCAATCCATCCATTTTTTTGTATTGGCGTCAGCCTGTTCAGGTGTGGCTTGTTGAATAAGATTATAATCTGTTCTGTATAACAATAAAAAATCTTTCATATTTTTAATTTTATACTATTAATAAAAGTGTTGATTTTAAAACTAACTGTTGTCTTCGGGAGTAACAGCCGGCCTTACTTCAACATTGCCACCGCCGCTTGTAACCATCGGGCACTGCTTGGCAATTTCAACGGCTTCATCAAGCGAATTTGTTTTAACTATAATAAATCCATTAATAAATTCTTTGATCTCGATAAACGGTCCATTTGTAACAAGATTATTTGGCTTTACCACTTTAGAATTTGAAACACCTAACCTGCTTCCCCTGTTTGAAAGTTTGCCATCTTCTTCAATGCCGTTCATCCAGTTCATCCAGCTTGTCATCATGTTCTGTGCCTGTTCAGGCGTTGGGCTAAACTCCATAGGAGCTGTCCTGAAAATTAATACGAACTCTTTCATGTTTTTTAGTTTTATTTTTTATTAAATAGTTTAATGAGTGCCATCGCTCTTGGCGATTTTTCTTACTTCAACTGTGTTGCCTTCGCCCTGCAAAACAGGACAGCCTTTTGCAAATTCAACTGCTTCATCTGCTGAATTTGCTTTTACAATAATGTAACCGCCAATTGTTTCTTTTATATCGCCAAAAGGGCCGTTGGTTACAATGTTGTTGTGATGCACCACTTTTGCATCTTCAAACGGCAAACCGTTACCACCGCTGAATTTGTTTTTTGCCGATATGCTGTCAATCCAATCCATAGTTTGTTTCATCCAAACCTGTATCTGTTCCGGCGACGCAACTTTTTTACCATCCTCGTGCCGGAAGATTAAAATAAATTCATCCATAATTTTAAATTTATTGTTTTAAGATTTTTTGATTACAGGTTTATAACAAATGAAGTAAAAGCAATTGGACAATGCAGAAACATTTTTTTTATAATTCAGATGCACACATTGCTTCTTTATAATAAAAAACTTATATTTAAGTTGTCATTAATTTTTAGTTCACAAAAAATAATTTATGAAAAAAAATCTATCACTTATTCTTGCTGCTTCCATGTTTGTTTTAAGATGTGTTGCACAAGGCCCAACGCTAACATCAGCGAATACAACGCCACGTGTTGGTGAAACATTTCAAAATCAATATGCGCAAACTGCAGGTGTTGATAATAAAAGCGGCGGCGCTAATCAAACATGGGATTACAGTACTTTAC
>JBDUEO010000570.1:0-2512 GCA_040002335.1 Parafilimonas sp.
CAACGAACGTTTTGCGGGCGCAGAAGATACATATTGCATTGAAGCGCTGATGCAGGATGGCAAAGCTTTACAAGCCGGCACTTCGCATTTTTTAGGGCAGAATTTTGCAAAGGCTTTCGATGTAAAATTCAGCGATAAAAATAATACACTCGATTATGTGTGGGCATCAAGCTGGGGCGTAAGTACGCGATTAATTGGTGCATTAATTATGGCGCACAGCGATGATGACGGGTTGATACTTCCGCCAAAAATTGCCCCGTTCCAGGTAGTAATTATTCCTATTTATAAAGGTGATGAACAAAAAGCGCTCATCACTCAAAAAGCAAATGAAATTATCGCGGCTTTAAAAGCGCAACATATAAGGGTAAAATATGATGATAATGATAATGCGCGCCCGGGCTGGAAGTTTGCTGAATATGAAATGAAAGGTGTGCCGGTTAGAGTTACCATCGGGCCAAAAGACCTTGAAAATAATTCCGCAGAAATTGCTCGTCGCGATACAAAAGAAAAGAAGAGCACAGGTTTGGAAAATATTGCAGATGAAATTGCCGGGTTGCTCGCAGCTATTCAAACCAATATGTTTAGTAAAGCAAAAGTTTACCGCGACGAACATATAACCGAAGTAAATACCTGGGAAGAATTTATAGATGTGCTTGAAAATAAAACCGGTTTTATAAGTGCGCATTGGGACGGCACCGGCGAAACAGAAGAAAAGATAAAAGAACTCACAAAAGCCACCATTCGTTGTATTCCTTTTAATGCAAAACAGGAAGAAGGTGCATGCATTTTAACCGGCAAACCATCCACACAAAGAGTTTTATTTGCGAAAGCCTATTAAAGTTGCCGCAACGAGTTGCCACGACCTTCAGGTGGACACCAATAATTAAATCAAAAAGAATTGGCTTTAGCCAAAATAGATTAGGCTAAAGCCAATTGAATATTTTCTTTTTCCACGGCCTAAAGGCCGTGGCAATTAAAGGCCATGATAACTGAATCTGCGGCAATCTTCTTAGCCAAAATCGCTTTTGTTGAAACCATGCATAGCTAAGAATTCCTCATACTCTTGCATAAATGTTTTCTTTTGATGATGCGCTTCCTGGCCGGCAATATAGCTTTGAACCTTTGGTACAACAGACGCACTTACTGATAAAGCAATATATTCATCCTGCCATTCAAATTGCTGATCTGTAAGTTTTTCTTTATTTACCCAAAAAGATGATTCGCCTTTAATAAGCATAGCAACTTTCGCTATGGTTTGTTCTGTGCTTAATGATATTAGTAAATGAATATGATCTTCCACGCAGTTTAAACAATTAATAAAAATTTCTTTGTTGATGCTGTTTTCTTTTATGTGCGATAAAAGCAATGGCTTTAATTTTTTAGTAATTAAGGGATGCCTGTTTTTGGTTGCCCAGATATAATGTATCATTACTTTGGTGTAAGGCATTTGTTTTTGATTTAAGGTTATAGCTTATAAATTGCCATCGCTAATTGCCACGGCCTTTAGGCCGTGGCAACATCATCAACCCCTTACTTCCAGCATGTAAGAAGCTTCATTTACATCGCTCATATTTTTTATTAAAAGAAAAGTATCTGCTTCATCGCCCAGCTCGCTAAGTTTAAGGTTACGGCTGTGCGTGGCCGCCACTTCAACACCTTTACCATTTGGCTGCGCATCTGCAGCGGCGCCTAAATAAACAAGCAAAGAAGCATTGTTTGCCACGGTGGTAAGTTTCAGTTGTACCGCATCAGTAAAACTTCTGTTCAGCGCAACGGCAACTGCATTATTTGCAATATGACCGTTATAAATTACCGCTTTATGCGGGTGTGCCTGCGGAAACAACAGGCTAAAATCAAAATAGCTGCTGCATTGCGCCGCATCGCCCGGAAATATGGCGCCAATATTATGCACCGCAAATATCAGTGCAAGCTGCACATTGGTTTCTGCCGTTGTGCGGCCCATGCGGTTATCGCCCACTGTACCCATTTGCTGTTGCTGCGCAGTGCGACTGTTTTGCCAGGCGGTTTCAAAATTTTGCAGGGTAGTTGTCAGCGGTGCGCCAAGTTGTGTGGCAAAACCGGTGGCGGCAGTTTTTACGCGGCTTACCAGCACAGGCATTTGCGTTTTGGTTGCTGTGGTATATTCACCAAAGCCATGCGGGTAAAATTGCAGGTAGCCGGCAGAGTTAAACCCGCCCACCGCATTGGCAATTACGCCTTCCTGTGTGCGCATGGTTTCTTTAAAATCAGCAATTACCTGGTCGTTGGTATGGGTGGCGCCGCGCTGCTGCGTAACCGATGTATCCACATTACCCAACTGTGTTTGCAATAAGGTTAAAGGCGCGGCTAACTGATCAATAATGTGGCTAAAGTTTGGATTTGCCGCAGCAGTTAACCTGTTCACTGCATCCTGGGCAAAGTTGGCAAGCCGTACAGGGGTAATTCGGGATCATTGAAAAGGTTACCAAATAGTCTGTCTGGAGAGATCATAAAAAAGGTTTTAATTGATTAT
>JBDUEO010000571.1:0-2510 GCA_040002335.1 Parafilimonas sp.
TTGTTGAGTTTTTATTTTTTATTTTATTAGGATGGGCTTTAATAAAAATGAAACGTGAAGGAAAAATTACAGCCAAAGTAATCGCTTATCCTTTCTCGCCAATTATATTGATATTGTTTTCAATTGGTTTAGTAATTAATACAATTATTGTTGAACCAGTTCAATCTGTTGCAGGATTAATTTTTACGTTCAGCGGCATTCCGCTTTATTATTATTATAAAAATAAAAAGAAATTGGAGGAAAAAGTTGTTTGATCATTAAGAAATGCATCAGCATAATTAACGTGTTGTAATGTTGAACGCAAATCTTTGTGCCACTTTGGGTCTTTATGACTTTGTGGTTTAATTTTTTAACCACAAAGACACTGAGTCACGAAGAAAATAAAAGCAATCTCTTAAAAAGTCTTCACGAAATTTGTTGCTCACCTTCCGAAACATCTTTTATTTTTTTAAATTTTTACTACAATGAATTTCAAAAAAATCAAACTCTTATTAATCTTCATTCCACTTTATTTTTCTCTTGCTGCGCAAACAAATTCTGTTCAATCTGTTTATGATCCACATGAATTATTTGCACAAAATTTTTATACCAAGAATGGAAATGAATTTCGTTCTGCCAATGGTGCGCCAGGCGCTGCATACTGGCAAAACCGTGCAGACTATTTATTGAATGCAACAATAGATACAATAAATAATATTATGTCTGCAAGTGAAACGATACATTATTCAAACAATAGCTCTGATGCTTTATCATCGTTGTGGTTGGAGCTCGACCAAAATACTTACCGTGAAGATGCGCGTTCTAATTTTTATACATCCACTCTTCAGAGGCTTAAATGGACACATAAAGGTCATACAGAAGGTTATCATTTTGATAGCATCACTATTCAATACAAAGGAAAAATTTTCAAGGCTGATTATATCATCAACGATACAAGATTGCAGCTTCTTTTGCCCGATGCATTATCATCAAAAGATAAAATAGATATCAGCATAAAATATCATTACACTATTCCGGGAACGTTTGGCGGAAGAACCGATTTTTATTCAACCCAAAATGGAAAAGTGTATGAGATAGCACAATGGTATCCGCGTATGTGTGTGTATGATGACTTGCATGGATGGGATGCGCTACCGTTTTTAGGCAGCGGAGAATTTTATTGTGAGTATGGTGATTTTGATTACACCGTTACAGTGCCTGCGGGAATGATTGTTGCCGGCAGCGGTGAACTGCAAAATGAAAAAGAAGTTTTATCATCCCAACAAATAGAAAAATTAAATGAGGCAAGAAAGAGTGATAAAACAATTATGATTCGCTCCGCTGATGAAGTGAATAATCAAACAACAAACACAATAACCAAAATGCAGGGCTGGCATTTTAAAATGTTCAACACACGTGATGTTGCGTTTGGTGCTTCAAAGGCATATATGTGGGATGCAGCGAAAGTGAATTTACCTAACGGAAAAACATCACTTGCTATGTCTGTTTATCCCGTTGAAAGTGCAGGCGACAGCGCGTGGGGAAGAGCAACGGAATATCTTAAAAAATCAATAGAATATTTTTCTGCAAAATGGTTTGTGTATCCATATCCTGTTGCTGTAAATGAAGCAGGCACTGCAGGCGGAATGGAATATCCCGGAATTGTGTTTGATGGATGGCATGATAAAACAAACGAATTATATTGGGTTACTGCGCATGAGATTGGCCACAACTGGTTTCCGATGATAGTTGGCAGTAATGAACGCCGATTTGCATTTATGGATGAAGGCTTCAATACTTTTATTGATGTGTATGCAGCAGATGAATTTAACAATGGTGAATATGCGCCAAAACGTGATGGAGAATATGCGCCGAAAAAAGGAAATCCTGCTGATGAAATTATTCCATTATTAAAAGATAGCACAGCGCCAAACATGATGGAAAGAGCGGATTTGTTTACGGAAAAATACCGCCATCCAGTTGAATATTTTAAACCTGCATTTGGTTTGGTTTTATTGCGTGAACAGATTTTAGGCGAAGATCGTTTTGATTATGCATTCAAAAAATATATTGCTAAGTGGTCGTATAAACATCCATCGCCGGATGATTTTTTCAGAACGATGGAAAGTGAATCAGGCGAAGATCTTTCCTGGTTCTGGAAAGAATGGTTTTATAATAACTGGCAATTTGATGTTGCTGTTCAATCCATATCTTATACAAATGATGATGCAAAAAATGGTGCCGATATTACAATCATCAATTTACAAAAAATGGCTTTGCCAATA
This sequence comes from Parafilimonas sp., assembly GCA_040002335.1. Taxonomy (GTDB): domain Bacteria; phylum Bacteroidota; class Bacteroidia; order Chitinophagales; family Chitinophagaceae; genus Parafilimonas. Next base: position 2,265 of record JBDUEO010000571.1, read on the forward strand.
ACGGTTGAAGTTGTTTTAAAAGATGCCAGTAAAATGAATTTGCAATTACCTGTTGAAACATGGATGCAAAGCAATGAGCATACAATACATATAAAAACAACGCAGGCAATTCAGTCTGTAACAATTGATCCTGAAAATAAATTACCCGACAGCAACAGAAGTAATAATGTTTGGAAAGAATGACAAGCACTCAACAGGCAATAATCCATCGTCAACAGAAAAAAATAAATCCGTGGATTATGAATC
>JBDUEO010000572.1:0-2506 GCA_040002335.1 Parafilimonas sp.
TGAGTTTTTATTGAAAAAAACTTTAACTAAGTACAATTATTATATCATGAAAAAGAAATTGCTTTTACTTCTTATTGCCGGCGCATCACAACATTTGCAGGCGCAGCAGATTATTGAGCGCGACCCAGAGATAGCCGGAATGGTGAAAGAGGTGTCGCCGGACTCTTTAAAATCATACATCTCCACGCTGGTTGCCTTTGGCACGAGAAGTACACTGAGTACGCAAACAGACGCTCACCGTGGCATTGGTGCCGCAAGAAAATGGGTCCTGAGTAAATTTCTCCAGTTTGCCAAAGAATCAAATGGCCGCATGACCGCCTTTATTGACACAACTACTTTAAAACCCGATGGCCAGCGCATAGATGCGCCGACAGTTTTAGGCAATGTAGTGGCGACATTAAAAGGAACTGATGCAGCAGATGACCGGGTTTTTATAATAAGCGGGCATTTAGATAATATGCGTACAAATGTGATGGACCGTACGGGTGATGCACCGGGAGCCGATGATGACGGGAGCGGTAGCTCGGCCGTGCTGGAATGTGCACGTATCATGAGCAAACATTCTTTTCCGGCCACGGTAATTTTTGTTACAGTTAGCGGCGAAGAGCAGGGTTTATTTGGCTCAACCTTTATGGCTAATAAAGCAAAGGCGCAAAATATGCATATCGAAGCTGTACTCAATAATGACATCATAGGAAGTAATAATAGTAATCAAACCAACATCATCAACAATACGCAAGTGCGTGTTTTTAGCGAAGGATTGCCCTATTTTGAATTAGATAAGAAAGCAAAAATGATCCGCCAGCTTGGCCTGGAGAATGATGGAATTTCCCGCCAGTTAGCCCGCTACGTAAAAGAAATCGGCGAGCGCTATGTAGACAATCTGCAAGTGGTAATGATTTACCGCAACGACCGTTTTTTACGCGGAGGCGATCATACACCGTATGTTGAAAACGGCTTTGCCGGTGTACGCATTACCGAGATGAATGAAAATTTTACACGCCAGCACCAGGACGTGAGGATGGAAAATGGCATACAGTATGGAGATTTACTACAGCATATCGACTTTGAATACCTGCGAAAAAATACCGCGCTCAATCTTTCAAACCTGGCTAACCTGGCTAAGGCACCGGCAAGGCCGGAAGCCGTAAAAATAGATGTAAAAGAATTGGGCAATACTACCAACCTTAACTGGCTGCCGCCTAAAAGCGGAAAAGTAAAAGGTTATTACGTGATGATGCGAGAAACTACCAGCGCCTTTTGGCAGAAGAAAATTTTTACTGAAAAACAGGAAATTATTTTACCATATTCGAAAGACAATTATTTCTTTGCGGTACAAAGTGTTGGCCAAGCTGGTAATGAGAGCCTGCCTGTAGTTCCGGAAGTAAGCAGGTAGGGATTGGGTGGCCACAGCCTACCTCTTTTTTTATGAACAAAATATATTAATAAAGAACTGGCTTTTACCTTCCACAGGTGATTTATGTTGAATTATATCTTCAGAACATTCCCTAATAAAGTGCGGCATAGCTAAAAATGTTATTGAATTTGATAGCAAAGTCTATTAATGATCATTAATTTACCCATTGCAATGAAAGCCAATTTAAAACGAAAAAAAATAAACAACCCATCAAAATCTTAATCTGTAGTTCAGCCTCAGCAACTACTTAACATTTATGTCAACATCACACGACCTGCCACCGAGGGGCGCGGGCCCAATTATAAATGGTGTAACAGTAAAAGTGCCAACGACAAGTGGTGTCCCGCTTCCCTGCAAGGCTACACTGTAATTACCGGGCGCAGGAAATGTTCCTGATGCGGAAAATATCATTCCATTTATTTTGTAGGTTGAGATTGTATAATTACCCTTTATTGTAGCATACGGCGACACCGTTATAGTGTTGGAACTGTTTAAGGGAATACCAGCCGTATAAATACCCTGGATAGATTGTGGTGAACAATAATTCAATCCATTTGATATTCCTGATTGCAATACATAAGTCGCTAGCGGGTCTGCGTTTTGCACTGCAACGCTAAAGCTGCATTGTGATGAATCGGACTTCACCTTAAAAAATAAAAAACCTACAGTACTGGCCGAACCACTGGCATAGAGCGTAACGGTTTGTGAGCCGATAGCGCTGAATGTGCCTGAAGCGGAGAAGCTAACGCCACTTACAATGTCAGTGGAAATTGTATAGCTTCCCGGTGCTGAAACAACAACCTGCAACGCAACGGTGTCAGACGCATTGAGCACCTGGCCTTCGATAAAAGTGCTTTGAGATGAAATGCCGGCACAATCATTAGGGTCACCTCTCAGCAGGTAGCTTGCGGGCGCGTTATTTAAAACAGAAACGGTAAAAGAACAGCCATTATCTCCGGGAATTTTTATAGAAAAAGTTCCTGCGGATTCAGGAGTGCCGGTACACTGTAGGGTAACAACATGCATCCCTGTATCAGTAAAAGTACCCGATGAGGCGAAACTCAAAACCCGCGTAAAGTTATTATGTAT
>JBDUEO010000573.1:0-2504 GCA_040002335.1 Parafilimonas sp.
CAAAAATGTCTTCCATTCTTGTTATCAAAGTCACCAGGTAATTTAAAAAGCCGGCAGCATTTCTATACTGTCGCCAAGCGACATAATTTTTTTAAGCTTTGATTACATCATGTTTACAAGGGCTAATTCTTTCGTGGCTACTTACTTTGATGGTAAGTATACACAAAGGGTCAATTTCATCCGGTATTGATTACCATGCGGGAACAATTAAGCCCTTATTTTGATCGATGTTATTAGGGCGACGCATCCATAATATTTTGGTAGTTAAAGCCGCATTCACAGGGCTTGGTTAACCAGGTTACTTAACATAGTACTTAAGTGCTTCTGGCATATATTGCTTCAATTTTGCAATTCTTTTCGAATCCAGCGGATGGTCGCTAAGTAGTTCAGGAGGCTTTGCGCCCGTATTCAAATTGGCCATCCTCGTCCAGAATGGTATGGCTTCCCTTGGGTCATACCCCGCCATGGCGGCAAAGATTAGCCCGTAATGATCTGCTTCGTATTCCTGATTCCGGGAATTGGGTAATAATACACCTATCTGGGCCCCTGGTGCGTAAATGCTCTTGAATATCGCGTTGGCATTGGGGTTACCGGAAGAAAAAATGTCGCCGGTAAGGCCTATTCCCTGTGCAAGGAGCGCCTGGCTCATCCGTTCTTGCCCATGATGGGCTACGGCATGCGTAATTTCATGCCCCATAACTATTGCCAGTGCTGCTTCATTTTGCGTAACGGCCAGCAGGCCGGTATATACAACGACCTTTCCGCCAGGCATACACCAGGCATTTACTTCTTTGGAATCTACTAAATTAAATTCCCAGTTGTAACCGCTCAATTCAGAGGAAGCACCTTTCTGGCTATAATATTTAGTTATAGCTGCTGCAATGCGTCGGCCTACCCTGTTCACCATTTCTGCATTACTTGCGCTATTGGCAACTACTTTATTTTGGGCAAGAAAAGTACGGTATTGCGTAAAGGCTTCTTGTTGTAAAGTGGATTCCGGAACAAGGGCCAACTGCTTTCTTCCTGTGATTTTATTGGTGGTGCAGGAGGTAATTACAGAGGCGGACAATAAAAAATATATGAATAGTTTTTTCAAAATGTGTTTTTAGTTCAGGTTTCAATAATTATACCATAAAAAAATCGGCAAAAAATAAGTTGGGCAAAAAACTTTCATTTCAGATACCAAATCCGGGTAGTTTATAAGTAGACTGAATCTGCGCAAAAGGCGAAGAGATCGTGGTTAACATCATGCTTTCGATAATAAACTACCTTTCCTTGGAATTATATTTTGATTGATTAAAATCGAATAGAAGTTTGTAATTTCAATATTATAGTTTTCGTGAATGATTTCTGAAAAATATATATTAGGAGACGGGGTTCGATAACCCAACTACTATTTTTCTGCTTCAACAATAACTTCTTTATTAAGACGGATATACTCATCACTTTTCGCTGCTTCGGCTGCTTTTACCCCTTCCCGGGCAGTAGCCATTGCCCCCTTTTTATCTCCCTTTTTTAGTAATACGCGGGCCTTCCAAAGTTTGGGAACCATTGGCGGAAAAGCCGGATCTTTTTCCAGTTCTGTTGCCCACGTCAGCGCCTTATTCATATCCTTGTTATTGTTGTAATAATAAATAACTGCATCATAATAAGGCCTTTTATCTGTTTGCATAGCAGAGTCTATATTGGCCATTACCCGCGCATCTATATCAGTGGTTAAGTGCATCAATAAACCAGTATGCTCCCACTTGATGTGTAAGTTAGCCGTGGTAGGAAATACATCTGTAAACTGCATTGTTAAGGTCTCTACATTCTCAGATAATTTCTCGGGTGTGATATTAAAACGTAAATAATCATCTGACTCTTTGTAAGTATATGCGCCCCATTGCTTAGAATTTTTACTCAGAATCATCGTCCACTGATCCACACCGGGAATGCTGAATAAACCATAGGTGCCGGCAGTAACCTTGTGCCCTTCAATGGTTACATCGTCAGTAAATGCAATGATGGTTGCAGAATTTGCTCCTGTACGCCAAACAATGTTATAAGGTTCCGTAGTGCCAAATATTTTTCGTCCCCTCACATTTGGGCGAGAATAAGTTAATGTTACTTTACCCAATCCTAAATTTTGCATAATTACCTGCGTTGAACTGGGTGCCGGTGTTAATTGCCCATAGCCGTTAATTGCCAAAAAAGTGCATGCAAAAGCAAATAAATTCCTTATGATTTTTTTCATGTAATTTGATTTAATCGTAATATAAAGTATTTTATTAGATGGGAGGAAGATCAGTGGCCGCTATCCGGGGCGACTTTGGTAAAATTATAGACTTACCACTCTAAGCAGCTTGCAGTAAATTCTGCACCATAAAGAATATGGAGTAATAAAGAAATGGGTCACCGCCAGGTAACCCATTTGTAAGATCCCACACTTATTATTATTTAATATACTCCTTATGTCCCTCTTTATTGATATAGTATTTACCACCTCTGGGGCCCTGGTAAAT